>JAQICW010000736.1 GCA_027858355.1 Desulfobacula sp. | reverse complement strand
TTTTTTTTAGTAAGGCGGTGACAACAAGTCAGGTGGCCGATTGTTTAAATATTTCGTTACCCAATGCCAGTAGAGAACTTAAAAAACTTTCCAGGTTGGAACTTATTGTAAAAGAAACCGATGAAAAAGACAGGCGCAAGACCACAATAAGCTTATCTGAAAAGGGACAAAATCTTATGCTGCTCACGTTTGAGAGGATACAGAAAAATTTCTGGGAACAAGCCGGGCAACTACCTGAGGATGAGATGCAATTAATCATATCATCGATGAATGTTCTTGAAAAAAAAGTGTTTTTTTAATTCAGAAAAGTGGCTTTAAATTGTCTTCATTATTTTTGTTAGGTATCACTTCAATCGATTAGGACAAAAGCATAACGGTTAGGTGTTTCAGTTTTTGATTGGAGTGGGATGCAAGGGAGTCCCAGGTCACGGACCGTTTTGTAAACATCGACACCGAAACTTTGATCGCACGGCCTTATTTTAAGCGGCATAAGACAGGGTTTACCAGAATCAATTTTGCAGGTTTTACACAATTGACAGCAATGCAGGGCACAAGCGAAATAATGACCGTCCAGAAAAGCGGTTTTTTCTATTTTTGCGACGATATTACTCAGTTTGACATTGTCATGATGATGAATTAAAAGTATTCTTTGATATTCATGGATGGTAGCTTGAGCTTCCTCGAAACTAAGACCCCTTGAACCGCATTTAATTCGATTGGGTTCTGATTGATCTTCACATCCCCATAAGCATTTTAAAATTGACCGACGATCAAAAACGATGTCGTCAGGAGAAATAATTAATGCGTGCTCTGATTCATTCTCTTTTGCAATTTCGATGTATTTTTTCAATGTGGCTTCTCCAGCTATTATTAATATTTTTTTACAAATAAAACTTTAAAGAGTTATTTCGTTGACAATATTTATATGAATCAAGTACTATCATGTCAAACGATTAGTTTTGATGATAACCATCATAAAAAGTGATAATGGATGGAAATAAGTCACCTTAGAGTATTTCATACTGTTGCAAAAACCGGCAGCGTTTCAAGTGCAGCTCATAATTTAAACTGCGTTCAATCAAACGTCACAGCACGTATCAAGGGTTTGGAAAGTGAACTGGGGTCAAAATTGTTTTACCGCAAACCAAGGGGAATGATAGCAACTCCTGCAGGCAAAATACTGTTGAACTATGCCAAACAAATTCTTCATTTAGAAAAAGAAGCCAAAAAAGCACTTCTGGATGATGATAAGATTCAAGGTCCATTGATGCTTGGTGCATTTGAATCGGTAGCTGCCTTTCGTTTACCCATTTTTTTATCCAAATACCACTGTCTTTATCCTGAAGTGGATATTTCACTGATCACGGGAACCATTAGCGAGCTTAATCAAAAGGTTCTCAATTATGAGATCGATGGTGCCTTTGTTACTGATGAGTACAGAGTAGCAAATATGAAATGGACTGAAGCATTTCGTGAAGAACTCGTTTTAATCTATCCCCCTGGAAATGAATCACCGGAAACAGCAGCGCAAAAAGGGGTATTGGTTTTTCCCAGGCCTTGTGCCTATAGAGAACGCTTGGAACAATGGTTTCAGAAAAAAAGATTGGCTCTTAATCAAAAAATGGAACTAGGTTCGGCCGATGGTATGGTCGAATGCGTAGCAGCCGGAATGGGGGTTAGTATTCTTCCGTTCTCCTCCGTAGAAAAAGCATCAAAATTAGGTATTATCTCCATTCATAGAATCGGGAAAAAATTAGAATCTGTACCTATTGTGTTTGCCAAAAGGGAAGACACATTGATTTCAAAGCCTTTAAGCGCTTTTCTGGAATTACTTGCAAACCAGGGTGTATAAGAAAATACATAAAACAAATCAGTCTTGACTGAAATTAAGGACAATTCTGGTAGTGTCTGATAGAGATGAAATTTGATTCTACTCCACAAAAAAAACGGAATCATAGAACCTGTATCGGAAAACATCCATCAAGGTATACGATCAGATAAAGCCTATTTGCATTTAAAACCTAAAGGAACCCAAACTCCGTCGTCACATTCTTGTATTTCTCAGTTAAAGCAGATTTGATCACTATGGTCATACCAAAGCATATTGTAAGTGCATCGTTTTTTTAGTATTTTTTAATTTATCGTTTTATCATCTTCATCCAATGAGCCAGAAGGTTCTGATACTTTAAAAGTTTCAACCATTTGTTTTTCCTTTTTAACAGAGCTCGTCAAATATTAAAACTCATGCTTACTTAATTTGTAGTTGTTTTAAAAAGATTTGAAAAGAACTATTATGTGTTATCTTATTTCTGTCCCATTTGTGATCCTTGATCCTCCCTCAAAAAACTGGAGACCCAGTTAAGCCAACATTGAAATATTATCCAACAATGCTCTTGCGCACAGATGGAAACTCCGCTATCGCTTCGTTCAAACTGGTGAAGAGCAGTGATATTGTACGAATATAAAATGAAAAAATATTGTTGCCAATATAATTTGGATTGCAAAAAAAACTGTTCAGACTGAAGTAAAAGATAATGACCCAGAAACAGCACTCTATACTGGAGTATTTTTTTTTAGTAAGGCGGTGACAACAAGTCAGGTGGCCGATTGTTTAAATATTTCGTTACCCAATGCCAGTAGAGAACTTAAAAAACTTTCCAGGTTGGAACTTATTGTAAAAGAAACC
>JAQICW010000388.1 GCA_027858355.1 Desulfobacula sp. | reverse complement strand
CTCCATCTCGTATACTGGAGATAACCCCCAAAAGGTAATGCAGGTAGCAAATACTCTTGCAAGCTATTTCATGGATGAGAACCTCAAGGTTCGTGAGGCCCAGGCCATGGGCACCAGCGATTTTTTAGAGTCTGAACTTGAAAAAACCAGAAAACGGCTTGAGGGAAGGGAACAAACTCTGTCAGCATACAAGGTAAAATACCTTGGTGGGCTTCCCAGTGAGCTTAACTCTAATTTAAGTACTCTGGACAGGTTAGAAAAAAAACATGCAGCAAGAAATGCCATACTACGGGAAGCTAAAAAATCATTAACCATTCTTGAAACCCAAATCGCAGAAACTAAAGAGATGGCTTCACAAACATCGGATGATCCCTTTGGAGGGTTTGCCTTTGAAGAAGAATCTTTTGCTGGGTCTGAAAATGAAAACAAACTATCGCATGTAAGAAAACAGCACGATAATCTTCTTTTGAAATATACTGAAAAACATCCGGATGTTGCCAAACTGAAAAAAATTATTGAAAAGCTGGAAAAAATTGTTGAAGAAGAAACAAAAGAAAAAATTCCTGAAGATGATAGTCAAGACATGGGGATGATAGACGATTTCGCCGCCAGGCAGCAGGAAATGCAGGAAATGCAGCTAACACAGATCAAAAATGAAATTAAAAAAACCCAGTCTGATATTTTTAGAATAGAAAATCAAATGAAGGCCTATCAGAAACGGGTGGATGATACACCTAAAAGAGCGCTTGAAATGCAATCTTTAAAGCGTGACTATTCAAATATTAGAGGTGTTTTCAATTCACTGCTTAACAGAAAACTTGAAGCTGAGCTTTCTGTTAATATGGAAAAAAAGCAGAAAGGAGAACAGTTTCGGATACTGGATCATGCAAGACTGCCTCAAAAACCGATTTCTCCCAATGTAAAAAACTTTTTTACACTTTCTGTAATAACAGGTTTGGGTATTGGCGGAGGTATTTTAGTTCTATGGGAATTGCTATGTTTTTCCATTATCAGAAGAGAAGACCAAATCGAAAAAGAGTTGGGTTTAACTATCCTTGCCACAATTCCGAGACTGGCAAAGCCTTATGATAAGATAAAACAAAGAATTGCATGGATTGCTTTTCTTGGCTTTACTTTGTATGCTTTAGTATTTTTAGCCTTTTTCGCCATATTAAATTCTAAAGGTCTTGACAGAACTATCAATTTTATAAAAATGAATCTCAATATTTAATTTCAGGAGTCTCAATTTGGGTAAAATTTTTCAAGCATTGGAGAAGTCAGAGCAGAGTATTCAAAAAGAAGGTATTCAAATGGATGAAGCAGATTCTTCACCTTATTCAACCAAAAAATCTTCAGGGGGTAAAGAAACCCAGAATCCGGAAATCCTGGACAATGAAAATAAAAACGGCTCTTTTAATGTCAGGCATGACCATCTTACAGTAGACATTAATGAAGCCCTTGAAACAGTTTTAAAACCACATTCTGCAGCATCTGAACAATTCAGGATGTTAAAAACCAATATTCTTTTTCCTGAAAAGAGAGAGGCACCTAGAACTATTATGATTACCAGCCCATCTCCCGGGGAAGGAAAATCATTTATCGCTGCAAATCTTGCCATTAGCATTGCCCAGAGCATTGATGAGTTTGTTCTTTTGATGGATTGTGATCTTCGTTCTCCTTCTATCCATTCATTGTTCGGGTTTAATGATAAAACTATCGGCTTAAGTGAATATTTATCCTCGTCAATTATGTTGTCTAGCGTGTTACAGAAGACATTTATAAATAAACTGACTATTCTGCCGGCAGGCAGTATCCCTCCAAATCCATCTGAACTGCTGTCATCAGAGCAGATGAGACGTATGCTTCATGAGGTAAAATTAAGATACAGTGACCGATATATAATGATTGATACACCACCTCCATATATTACATCAGATACAAATGCCATTGCCAGGTCTGTGGATGGAATCATTATTGTTGTCAAACAAGGGAAAACACGGAAAAAAGAAGTTCAGGATATTATTGATATCTATGGGAAGGATAAAATCCTTGGTGTGGTACAAAATTTTTCTCAAAAAAAGCTTGGATATGGATATGGCTATCGTAAATATGGATATGGTAAACAATAGAGAGGTCCGGCAAGAAAATGCTCAGGTTCCTAAAACAGTATTTTCCCATTAGAAATATTATTTTTTTTCTGCTTGAGGGGTGTGTAATTTTTGGATCTGTCCTTCTTGCAAACGTGTTGTTGACATTCTCCACTTCTTACTGGTTTGATTTGCTTCTGGTATTAAGAATTGTTTTGGTTACCATTATCTGCCAGACCTGCCTTTACTATAATGATCTTTATGATTTTGAGGTGGTTTCAACCATTCCGGAAATCAGCATCAGGCTTCTACAGGCCCTTGGTATTACATCCATTGCTCTGGCATTTATTTACTTTGTTTTTCCCCTGGCCATCATAGATCAGAAAATTTTTATTTTAAGTATTGTGTTTTTACTGGTTTTTATCATCGGCTGGAGGATAGGCTATATCCAGGTACTAAACAAAGGCATGTTTAATGAAAAGATCATTATTCTGGGTTCCAGCAGTTTGGCATTTGAAATATTAAATACAATCATCCAAACGATTGACTGCGGATATACTGTATCAGTAATTATTCCTGATTCAGAAGAAGATATTTTTGAGACCCAGATTCCAGAAGGAATTATTTTAAAAAATGGGATAAAGGATCTTAGCACAATCGTAAATGAGTTTGAGATAAAAAAAATTATTGTTGCCCTGAAAGAGAATCGGCGAAATTTTCCCTCAAATGAATTGCTTCAATGCCGTACTGCTGGGATTGAAGTCCTTGAAGGCAGTTCATTTTATGAAATGTTAACCGGCAAGGTTCTGGTCCGGAGAATAAATCCTTCCTGGCTTATTTTTTCAGATGGATTTAAAAAATCAAGGATAAAAACTCTTCTAAAAAGGATTGAAGACCTTGTTTTGGCCTCTATCATGTTGATACTTGTTTTTCCTTTATTAATTATTGTTGCCATACTGATAAAATTGGATTCCAGGGGTCCTGTCTTTTTTACCCAGGACCGTGTTGGCAAAGATAAAAAAGAATATATGATGCACAAGTTTCGCTCAATGGTGTATGATGCAGAAAAGTTGACAGGTCCTGTCTGGGCAGAGGATAATGACAACCGAATCACCCGGGTGGGAAAAGTGATTAGAAAATACAGAATTGACGAATTGCCCCAGCTATGGGAAGTGTTGACCGGTAAAATGAGTCTGGTGGGCCCTCGACCTGAAAGGAAATATTTTACGGATGAGCTTGAAACCCAGATACCGTTTTATTCACAACGGTTCAATGCAAAACCAGGCCTGACAGGTTGGGCGCAGGTTTGTTATGACTATGGAGCAACTCTTGAAGATGCGGTTGAAAAACTCAACTATGAGCTTTTTTATATAAAGAATATGTCCTCTGCAATAGATATAATTATCGTTTTAAAAACAATTAAAACGGTTTTAGTTGGCAGGGGCTCCAGATAGGTTTGTTTAAATAAAATTTTTTGTCAGATATGATTTCTTAATGTAATCGAAAGGGCGGAGCTATGTCAAAATATTATCCCAAAAATCTTCTTACACTTTTTTGTTTTCTTGTTTTTTGTATTTTCATAACAGCAGAGAAGGGACTCTCCGAGGAGAAGGCTGTAAAAAATTTTAAAGAGTATAAAATTGGTATCGGAGATGTGCTGAAAATTGATACATGGAAAGAAGCAGACTTGTCTTTTGCCGGACTTACGGTTCGAAATGACGGAAAGTTAACGTTACCCCTGCTGGATGATCTCCAGGCAGAGGGCAGGACCACAATGGAGTTGAAAAAAACTATTCAGGAAAAATTATCCGAATATGTGGAAGCACCTACAGTTACAGTGACTCTTGTAAATCCGGGAAGCCAGAAGTATTATATACTGGGTGAAGTTGGAGCTGTAGGCGAATATCCTTTAATAAAAAAATTAACCATAGTCCAGGCCTTTGCCCTTGCAAAAGGATTTTCAGAATGGGCAGCCAAGGATGAGATTATTTTAGTTCGAAAAGGCCAGGGGCAGGAAAAATTGATCAAAATTGATTATGATGACATTACAGATGGAAATCTGAAAGAAGATATACTGTTGCAGGCGGATGATATCATTATTGTGCCTTGATGAAAGCCGTCTCAATATTAATCCTTGAGGAGGAAGGAATGAAAATAAAAATTTTTGGTCCCAAATTTTATGTTCAAACCCTGTCAGTCTTGTTTTTTTTGCTGGTATCAATGCCTTCAGTTCATTCCAGAATGATCACCCAGTTAATTCCCACATTGACAATAACAGAGGAATACAGTGACAATTACTTAAAAACAGAAAATGATAAACAAAAAGAGTATATTACATCTGTTGGCTTAGGTTTTTCTGTTGGTTTCCTCACTAAAACCAGAAAAATATATCTGGCCTATGATCCTGCATATAAAAAATATGACAATTTAGATGACAGAGATAGATTAGAGCATAGAGCATCATTTGACGGTGAATTCAATCCTTCCAAACGTACCAGCATTAATACATATTTGGCTTATAGCGGCACAAACCAAACCAATGAAGGTGACACCTGGCAGAACATAGCTTCCATATCCGGAGACAGTCAGCTTTCTAAGCATACCAGTTTTGATTTTTTTCAGGAGTATTCCAACAACTTTGATCAAAATATAAGGACCGGTGAATACAAGGAACATGAGGTTAATACAACATTAGTCGGGATTTCCAATCAATTTGGTGAAAAAGACAGAATGGGTCTGGATTTCTCCTATGAATTTGATGACTATAAAAATTCCGATGCAGATACCTATACACAATACAGCCCGTCTGGATTCATAACTTACTGGATCACTCCCCTGAACGGTTTGGATTCAAATGTTTCTTATGAAAACAGGACTTTAGATAATTTTTCAAATGACATTGAAACCTATACAGGTGATATCCGCTATCTTAGAAAATTTTCAAAACATTTTGACGGATATTTGAAATACAGACATTATTATTCAATCCAGGATTCTGGAACACATCAAATTTATCATCCATCTGCAGGTTTTGACTGGGACGTGACCGAAGATTCAGGAATATCCCTTGGCCTGGGTGTTTTGTTTCAAGACAGGGAGAATGGCAACAATTCAACTAATCCATTTATTGATATAGATGTTTATAAGACTTTTGAGTTCAGCAAAACTCGTTCTTTATCCCTTACAGCCTCCAGCGGATATGAAGAGTCCACTGGAGAGAATATAAACACTGGGTTTTCAAGATATTACCAGGCAGGTTTTGATTATAACCATCAGCTTCAAAAAAGATTATCTTCAAATCTCTATGGATCATGTAAGCTGGATCAGTACGAAAAATCAGCAACAGTTGATAGATCAGGCGATACAATCACTTACCTTACAGGCTTTCAACTAGACTATCAGCTCCTGGAAAGGCTGTATTTAAATCTGCTTGGTTCCTATGCACTGGCTGAGTTTCACGAAACAGCAGTTGACAGACAGGACAAAACAACAACCATTGGAGGCGGATTTTCCTGGAACCCTCTTAGATGGCTGCAGTTTAATCTTTCCTACGATTATATTGATTTTAACACAGATTCAAGCGAAAGAGGCGATTATACAGAAAACAGGGCAACTTTTTCTGTCAGCCTTATTCCGGCAAGACCTGTTCGCATGGAGGCCTTACCATTCTCACCTTCCAGACAGTCCCTGGAAGATAAAGTCTTTAACTATTAAAAAGATATTTTAATAATTCCATGAAAAAAATCCACCTGATAGCTGCAGCAAGACCCAATTTCATGAAAATAGCACCGCTTTATCATGAATTGATGAAACGAAAAAACCTTGAACCGATAATTGTTCATACTGGCCAGCATTATGACCTGAACATGTCTGACGTTTTTTTCAAGGACTTTGATCTGCCCGAACCCCATATCCATCTCGGGGTTGGATCAGGATCACATGCCCAGCAGACGGGCAATGTCATGATTGCCTATGAAAAAATTCTTGTGCAGGAACCCCCGAATCTTGTTGTTGTTGTGGGCGATGTCAATTCAACAATTGCAGCTACCCTGGCCGCAGTCAAGCTTGGTATTAAAACCGCACACCTGGAAGCTGGCCTTAGATCCTTTGACAGGACCATGCCCGAAGAGATCAACCGGCTTGTAACGGATTCAATTGCAGATTATCTCTGGACCCCATCCCTGGACGGGGATGCAAATCTAATAAAAGAAGGGGTTGATCCTGGTAAAATAACCCAGGTGGGAAATATAATGATCGACTCCCTTGAAATGCTCAGGTCAAAAATAGAAATTCTTAACAAATCTGATAATTTTGGCATCAAAAAAGGTTCTTACTGTCTTGTAACCCTGCACAGACCTTCCAATGTAGATAATTCTGAAATTTTAAAAAAACTATGTATGGCCCTGTCAGATATTGCAACAAGAATTCCATTGATTTTCCCGATTCATCCAAGAACTTCAGCCCAGCTCAAACAAAACAGGTTTGAAAATATCCTGGCAAACTCCAAAAATATTCATTTGACTGAACCCCTGGGCTATAAAGATTTTATGAATCTTGCCATGGGAAGCAAACTTTTGATTACAGATTCAGGCGGTGTCCAGGAAGAAACCACCTATCTTGGAATACCCTGCCTCACCCTTCGATCCAATACGGAAAGACCCATTACCATTACCCAGGGCACAAATCAGCTTTGCACCCATGAAAATATTTCAGAAAAAGTAAATGAAATACTTGCAGGGAAATCTGAAAAAGGCAGAAAACCAGATCTTTGGGATGGTAAAACAGCAAGCCGTGTGGCAGACTGCATTCAACGGGTTGTCAGTGTTGAATAAAAAATATTATTTTCGCACAAAGCCTCAAAGCCGCCAAGAATATAATCTCCTTTGTGACTTTGAGCCTTTGTGCGAGTTTTTTTTAAATGGCCTGAACTATAACCAATCCCAAAACCAATGACTTATAATAAAACAATAACAATAATAACAATTCTCCTAATAACCGCCGCAGTAACAGGTCTTGCCAGCCATTCTGAAAGAATAAAGCCCAACAAGCCTTTCAGCGAATTCCCCCTTGAAATTGGTCAGTGGAAAGGCCAGAAAGACGAGCTTGACCAAAAGGTATACAATATCCTTGGTGTGGAAGATTATATTCTGGCAAATTATAGGAAAACTTCCAGAGAAATGGTTAATCTCTATGTCGGGTTTTATCAAAGCCAGAAAGAGGGGGATATCATCCACTCTCCCAAAAACTGCATGCCAGGAGCTGGCTGGAAAATCACAGAAACCTCCAGGGAAACATTCAAATCAAATGATACAAATATCAAAGTCATAAAACTTTTACTCCAAAAAGGCGCAGAAAAACAAGTTGTCCTGTATTGGTTCCAGTCCAGGGGAAGGATCATAGCTTCTGAGTATATGCAGAAAATCTGGCTTGTTATTGATTCAGTTATTAAGCAAAGAACAGATGGCTCTTTTGTCCGCCTGATCTCCCCTGTTACCACTGATGAGGAAACAACTGTCAAAGTATTAAAGGAATTTGCAAAAAATATTTATCCTGTTCTCAATGAGCACATCCCTTCCTGATGAAACTAAATATAAAAAAAACCACATTATTCCAAATACTGCCCCTCATCCTGGTCTTCGGCTTTCTCTACCACAAGGCCATTGCCATGCTTATCCTGGACTGGTCAATTGATCCTAATTTTTCCCATGGGTTCCTGATTCCCTTTGTTGCCCTTTACATGGTATGGTATAAGAAGAATGAAATTGCATTAATATCCCATGAACCCTCAAAAACTGGAATTTTTATCATTATCCTTGGCATGCTGGTGCACATTGCAGGCAATGTGGGATCTGAGCTTTTTTTAATGCGGTTTTCAATGATCATAACCCTGTCAGGCATTATTATTTATTATTTCGGGTTTAAAATGTTCAGGAAAGTATTGGTGCCTGTTGCTTATCTCATCATCATGATACCCATACCTTCCATCCTATGGAATAAACTGGCCTTTCCTCTCCAATTATTTGCCGCAAACATATCTTCCCAGTCCATTAACCTGCTGAATATACCGGTCTTCAGGGAAGGCAATATTCTCCATCTTGCAAATACCTCCTTAGAGGTTGTGGATGCCTGTTCAGGACTACGGTCTCTGACCTCTCTTATTGCCCTTACAGGTGTATTTGCCTTTCTTGCACCCCTGGGTATTTTCAAAAAATGGATACTCTTTTTTTCAGCCATCCCAATAG
The DNA here is from genome assembly GCA_027858355.1 of Desulfobacula sp. The sequence goes on along the minus strand of JAQICW010000388.1, from coordinate 227 downwards.
CAGTTGCAGTCAATGTTATCAGGCTTACCATCACAGGCGCCATGGCAGCATGGATAGGGCCTGAGACTGCCCAGGGATTCCTCCACGACATGTCCGGCCTGATCATATTTGGTGCTGCTTTAATCCTGGTTTATATTGTTTTTATAATTGAAATGAAAATAGAAAAGGTAGTTATTAAATGAAGCTTACGATTATTGGAACTGGAAATGTAGGGCTTGTCACTGGAG
>JAQICW010000364.1 GCA_027858355.1 Desulfobacula sp. | reverse complement strand
GTATAATAAAATACTTTTTATTTTTAAACCAGTTATAGGTTTTCTGAATGAAGAAAAAATTAATTATTGCCATTATTATTTTATCTGGAATCAGCGTTTTAGGCTGGCAGATCTATCAAAAAGTTTCTGATTCCACACAGGATTTTAAGCGCCAACGTCAAAACATACCCGTTGCCGTTGAGGTTGCGCTCGTAAAAAAAGCTTCCATACGGGAAGTTGGGGAGTTTACCGGATCTTTGCATACGCTCTCTGAATTTATTATGGCACCGAAAATTGCTGGACGTCTTGAAAAGCTCTTGGTTAATATTGGAGATACATTTGACAGGCATTTTCATTTTTTTTGCGAGCCGGAAACTCAAGGATACTTGCAACAATTCATAACTTTTCAAATATTCAACCATTCAAATAGTATCCTTAAGTTCCCTTTATCAAACGCACCTGATAGTCGGAAAGATCTCTGTGTGAAACCTATATCGATGAAATGAGAGCTTTGATGTCTTCCAAGGCCAGGCAGCGGTTCTGTCGGGCGCTTTCTGTCTTGATATTTAAGGTGAGGGTATCAAGAATATTCGCAGAATAAGAAATGTTATGGCTGTCCAGGTATTTTTTTACCAGACCCTTGCCGCATAAGATATTTAAAAAGAATTGCTCTTCCGATGATATTCCATATTCTCCCCCGGCATGGGTTCCGGCCACATGGGTTTTAACAGCGTCACCAAAAACAGGGGTATTAACTGTCAGCACATGTTCATGGGTTTGTTCATATACAATGGCATCAACATATTCATAGTAGGCATAAAATGTGTGGAGATCATCTGTGTTGATACGGATATCAAATCCCTGGTCCTGAAGACTTTTTGCCGTAGTATAAAGGTCAGCGATACCGTTTCTTTCTGCAATGCCCAAAGCGCAAAGCTCAAGAACTCTTCCACCTGCTAAAATCCCCATCACACTATTGGCAGAGGCCATTCCCATATCATTGTGGCAGTGAATCGATATCTTTGTATCTAAAGATTTAGAAACAAGGGGATGTATTTTTTCAAATACCTGGTTGGGGGCCATCATACCCGAAGTATCTGGTAGAGAAATAATATCAATATGGTGCCGGCTTAATATTGAAACGCCTTGATCTAAAATGCGGTCTTCAGATCTGCCAATATCCAGCATGGCAATGGAGATGCACGCATTGGGGCGCTGTTTTCTGACAAAATCAATGGTTTTTAAAAGATCACTCAAAATTTGATCCAGCCTGTTTTGCCCCACATCATTTTTTATATGCAGATGGAAATGCAGATCATTCACATGGGTGCTAAGCAGAAGTTTGGCATCTGCCAGATTGGCTCTTCCCATGGCAGCAACCCGGATATTATATTTATTTTTTTTGGCATAAAGGCAGAGTGTCCTGACAATATCGGCTTCACTTTCATGGGCAGGGGGGTAGCCTGCCTGGCAGATGTCCACCTTGAGCTTTTCCTGGAAGTCAAGGATCGCCAACCGCTGCTCCAGAGAAAACACAAGTCCTCTGTACTGCATGCCTTCCCTCAGGGTTTCATCAATAATGATAATTTTTTTATTTGCCATGGTGTTCCCCTGTTGGAATCAATAGCTTGGATTAAAATAAGGGCGGATTAAAATATCCATGAATCAAATTGGGAAAATGGAGGCCCAACTCCTTAATTATGGTTCCCATCCCTAAAGGCCTGCCATAATCTTCTATTTTTGACATGAGGTTACAATATTTATTGAGATCAAAATTTAAGTTGCGCCACTGGATCATGTCAATTTGATTTGTTGCAATAAATTCTTTTAACGCGGCAAATTCTTTTTGGGAATCTGTAAATCCTGGGCAGTTAAGGTAATTGATGGAGACAAATTTCCCCTGCTCTTTTGCCGCCCGAATACTTTTAAGGACATCGGAAAATTGATAGGATCTGGGTCGAAAATAGGCATTATAGCAATTTTCCCGGACAGAATTTAAACTGACCCGCATGGAATCAAGTCCGGCACTGCAGAGCTGTTCAACATACTCAGGAAGGCTGGCATTTGTGTTCAGGTTGATGGTGCCTTTGTCTGTGTTTGCCCGGATAAGTCTTATGGCAGGCTCCAGGGCTTTAAAAGCTGTTAAGGGCTCACCTTCGCACCCCTGGCCAAAACTTACGACCGCTTTTTTAACATTGGAAATATGCTCAAGGGATATCTGGGCAATCTCTTCAGGGTTGGGGGTAAAACTGATTCTATCCTGGCAGGCACAAAGATTGTTTTGAGTTTGAAGGGAGATACACCCAAGACAATTGGCATTGCATACCATTGATGTGGGAAGCGGGGCTTCATACCTTTTAAGAAAAAAGTTTTTCCCGGCAGGACAGCCATATTTTAAAGCACAGGTTTCAAGATGCCGGATCAGGCGGTTATCTGGAAATTTTTTTTGCATCTTGCTGACACCCTTGACAATACTTTTATGGGGCATCTGCCTTAGATCCTGGCGGGGCTCTTTGTCCACAAGAATGGCTGCTGACCTGAAATTGTTTTTTTCAAATCCTACTGCACCATAGGAGAACAATGGCAGATAATCTTTGATGCCCTCATCATCATAGGCACAAAAATGTCGGTTCACATATCCTGGCGAATTAAACACTGCAACAGGAAATATCTTTTCATCCAGATTAAATGGATTCTGTTCAAGGATTTCAAACTTGTCTTTTGCAATATTATAGACAATGGGCCTTCTTTGGGGCAGCATCATCAGTTCACTGCCATGGGGCATGGGCACTGTCTTGTCCTTTTTCAACACAAAAGGTGTGTTACCAGACATGCCCACGGCGCCATAGCCTTCCAAATCGAAAATGTTTCCATTTTCTGCAGCAACAACAGCAGTTAAAATATTTTTATTGGTGTATCCGATATTTTACTCCAGTCATAATAAATGTTTCAGTATAGCTTTGGTCAGATATACCAGAACAATGGGGGATTGCCAATATTCTTATTAAATGAGAAAGTCCAGATCTGGAATTGGTATCAATTTTTTGTTCGGCCCCAGGCAGACAAGTTCCAGAGTACAGGTAACAGCCGGTTTTGTTGCATCCGGCCTCCAGGCTTCCTGGAAAAAAACCACCCTGTAATCACCTTCTTTCTTCCATGTTGTTTTGATGTCAAGAAGATCTCCGAAAACTGCTCCTTCGTGGAAGCCTAAGTTTACTTTGTATACAGCAAAACCGATTCCCTGCTCATGCCACATGTCGGAAAGTTTGTTGATTCCAATAATATCTTCTCTTGCCCGTTCAAAGAATTTTAAATAGTTTGCATGGTAGACAACCCCTGAGTGGTCTGTGTCTTCATAATAAACTTGTGCTGAAAAAAGATGTGTTTGCCTGTTTTTATCATTCATATATCGTTTCCTGTAAGATCAGTCATTTGCTATACCTTTATACAGTTGACAGCAAATCGTTTCAAGAATTTATAAAAACTATACCTATCGTGTCCGATAAAACCGAATGCTGATTTCTTCAACAATGGCAAGACCCTCTTTAATGGTTCGATCAATGATTGGCATAAAGTCGTCTATTTTTTTTAAGGTATCGATAATTTCAATGACCATGGGCATATCTTCTGAAAGCCTTAGAATCTTTGTAGTATGAATTCTTGAATGCGCTCCGAAACCTAATATTCCTCGTGTAACAGTTGCTCCTGCCAATCCGTGTTCCCTTGCTTTTTTTACAATCCATTCATATAGGGGGATGCCTTCATTTTTATCACTCTCGCCGATAAAAATTCTGAGCAAATGTCCTTTTTCAGGAAGAACCATAAATTTAGCCTCCTTTATAATAGTTTAGACATGGAAAATCCAAGCCAGACAGAACCAAAACCAAGGATAATATGAAGCATAAGGTTTGTCAGGGCTGAAGCAAACTGCCCATCCCTGGCAACCGTGAATATTTCATATCCAAAGGTTGAAAAAGTTGTAAATCCTCCCAAAAATCCGATAAGAATCAAAGCACGAATTTCAGGGGTGAATATTTGCCTTGTTTCAGATAATCCGCCCAACAGGCCGATTAAAAGACAGCCGATTACATTGACTGTAATTGTTCCATAGGGGAAAAAAGGATCATTAAACAGTCTGTGGGATAAATCACTGATAATATAGCGGCAGATAGATCCTGCAAAACCGCCCATCCCAACCATTAATATCTTGATCATATACATCTTCCTTAAAATTCATCGTTTCAACGATATAATAAAAACAGATTTAAAAATCAATTGACTTTATCCAGAACCCATTGTTTATTTGAATTTTAAATTGGTAAGTCTTGCAAAAGATTGAAAATATGCGATTCATATTTTTAAGGTTTAGCTGACGATAGAAAGGGGGAAAATGGACAGACGTAAATTTTTAAAACAGGTTTCTTTGTGGTCTGGTGGCTTCATTATAACGCCTCCTGTGTTTAATCTTACCCCAAAATTGTTTGCCTCTCCTCTGATAAAACCAGATATTATTGTGGCAAAAGGGGATGATTATCCCAATATGGTACGACAAGTTGTTCAGTCACTGGGCGGGATACAGGCCTTTGTCAAAAAAGGTGATAAAGTTGTGATTAAACCCAACATAGGGTGGGACAGAAATGTTGAGCAGGGTGCAAATACTCATCCCATGGTTGTGACAGAACTTGCAATGCTTTGCCTTGAAGCCGGGGCATCAAAAGTAATTATTTTTGACAGGACATGTAATGAAGAGCGAAGGTGTTATAATAACAGCGGCATAAAGTCAGCAGTAAAAGAGATCCAGGATAAACGACTCCGGCTTGAGTATATTGATGACAGAAAATTTGTACCTGTAAACATCAAAAATGGGAAAGCATTAAAGGAATGGTCTTTTTATAAAGACGCCCTTGAAGCAGATTGCTATATCAATGTGCCCGTTGCTAAACACCACAGCCTGTCCGGTTTGAGCATCGGGCTTAAAAATGTGATGGGCGTTATCGGTGGCTGGCGGGGCAAAATTCATTATAAAATTGGAGCAAAGCTTGCAGATTTGAACATGGTCATCAAACCTGGGCTCACCATTGTGGATGCCACCCGGGTGATCGTAGGGAACGGTCCCCAGGGCGGGGATTTAAACGATGTAAAAAAACTGGATACTATTGTCGGGTCTGTGGATCCAGTAGCCGCAGATGCGTATGCCACAACTCTTTTCGGATTGGAATCCCATCAGATTAAGTCCACCATGGAAGCCTATAAAAGAGGATTAGGACAGATGGATCTTAATAAATGCAATATCCGCTATGTAAAAGCCTGATTTTTATGAAGATAAAACCTTATTTAAAACAGGTACGGCGATTATCCCAGCTTATCTGCCTTGTGATATTTTTATTTTTATTCAGGCAGACTGAGTATACGGGCAGTGATACCATCCCCTATGCCGTGAATATTTTATTCAGGCTTGATCCTCTGGTGCTGGCCACAATAACATTGGCCCAAAAAACTTTTGTCACACTGCTATGGCCATCTTTCATCATTATAGGACTGACCCTTTTGTTTGGCAGGTGTTTTTGTTCCTGGATCTGTCCCTTGGGCACATTGATCGACGGTTCCGGCCATTTTATCAAACCCGGGAAAGCCAGTGTTAGTCTGCCATATTTAAAATATGTCATACTGATTATTGTATTGATTTCTTCTGTTTTTGGGGTACAGGTCCTGGGATTTGTGGATCCTTTTTCACTCCTTGTCCGGGGAATGGTATTTAGTGTTGACCCCATAATAAATTATCTTGTTTCCTTAGTTTTTGATTCAATCTATACCATGGGGCCTGCTGTACTTTCAGATTACACAGAGCCTTTATATGAAGGGTTTAAGACCTTTGTCCTTCCTTTTAAGCAAAGTTTTTTTTACCTGTCGTTTTTATCTTTTTTTTTGCTGGTTTTTATTTTCATAATAGAGTTTTTTGGCAAACGGTTCTGGTGCAAAAATCTTTGTCCTTTGGGCGGACTTCTGGCACTGATTTCAAGGATATCTATTTTTAAAAGGATCCCTGTGAGAGCCTGCAAAAATTGTAATCTGTGTGAAACCAAATGCAGAATGGATGCCTTTGATAAAGACCATAGATTCCTGTTTGAAGAATGTAACCTCTGCATGGACTGCCTTGAGTTTTGCCCTGACCAGATTACAAGTTTTAAATTTTCCATTCCAAAAAATAATACGCAAATAAATATTAATAGAAGGCAGATGATCGCAGCCGGCCTTACTGGGTTGGCTCTACCGGTTTTAAGCCGGACCAGTGCGATGTCTAAAATGTCGTATGATGATTTGATCCGGCCGCCCGGCGCCCTTCCTGAAATAGATTTTCTGGCATCCTGCGTGCGGTGTGGAGAATGTATGAAAGTCTGTATTAATAATGCGTTGCAGCCCTTGTTTATGGAAAAGAGCCTGGAAGGCGTGTTTACGCCAAAACTTGTTCCAAGGCTGGGGTATTGTGAATTCAATTGCACCCTGTGTACCCAGGTTTGTCCCACTGGTGCGCTGGAAAAACTGAATGTAAAACAAAAGCATGCCTTTGTTATTGGCAAGGCATATTTTGATACAGACAAGTGTCTGGTGTATGCCCAGAAAAAATCCTGTATAGTTTGTGAAGAACATTGCCCGACCCATGATAAAGCCATCAAGTTTAATGAAATTAAAACCCGGGATTTTCAGGGCAATTCCATTGTCCTCAAGCAACCCTATGTAAAGGAAGAACTCTGCATAGGATGCGGGATCTGCGAGCATATCTGTCCGGTCCAGGGCAGTTCTGCCATCAGGGTGGTTGGTAAAGGCATTAAGGAGGCATTCAAGTCAGGGTACTAATATTTATAGGGTTGTAAAACAAAAAACCAATATTATTTTAATTGTCATAAAAGTACAAACCCGTGGTAAGTAAAAATAAATGGTAAGTAAAAATAAACATCAGGGAGAAAACTTTGAAAACATTGATTATTGCCGCCCATGGCAGCAGGAAAAACCAATCCAATATGGAAGTTGCATCACTTGTTGAAAGACTATCAAAAAAAGCAAAAGGATCATTTGAAACGGTTGAGCTGGCCTTTTTGCAGATGGGCGAGCCTCTTCTTGAAAATAAAATTAATGAGCTGGTGCAAAAAGGTGCAACAAAAATTGTCATTTTTCCATTTTTCATCGCCAGTGGCAGCCATGTCCTTTTTGATATCCCTGAACTGATAAAGAAGGCACAATTAACCCATAGCCATGTTGAATTCGAATTAACCAGGCATCTTGGAAAAATTGAGGCAATTGAAGATATTATTATCCATGAGGTGATAAAATGAATTTTTTTAAGAGATTGAGCAATATATGAAAAAAATTATTATTCTAAAAACAGGTGACACTTTTCCGGCAATGGCAAAATCTTTGGGAGATTTTGAGGACTGGATTTTCAAAGGCTTAGGTGTTGAGAGAGACAAGATCAGGGTAGTGGATATCCCAAAAGGAGAAGCTTTGCCACGTGTTGAAACATGTAAGGCCGTCGTGATTTCCGGCTCCTATGCTGCTGTGACCCAGAACCTTTCCTGGAGTGTGGCAATTGAAAAATGGATTCCAAATCTTATCCAGTCGGAAATACCTATTTTAGGCATCTGTTATGGTCATCAACTGCTTGCCAAAGCCATGGGCGGTATTGTGGATTTTCATGCCAAAGGCATTGAAATCGGCACTGCGGCAATTGAGATTGTGGAACATGGAACATCAGATCCTCTTTTCAAAGGACTGCCAAAAACGTTTAAAGCCCATGTCTGTCATTCTCAAACGGTTACAAGGTTACCGGATCATGCCGTATTGATGGCAAAAAATTCCTTTGAACCCAATCATGCTTTCCGGATCGGACAATCAGCCTGGGGGGTCCAGTTTCACCCCGAGTTTGATGACGGGATAATGGCAGCTTATGCAGAAAATATGGAAACCATGATAAAAGAATCAGGGCTTATTTTATCTGAAATTCTGGATAAAATAGAACCCACTCCAGTCCCGCTTAAGATTTTGGAAAGATTTGGAAAGCTTGTGGAATAATTTTTTTTCTACCGGTTCAGGGTCCAGTCATAATCCAGATAAATGATTTTAATATTTTCTTCAAAAGCATCGAGTTTTTCCTTTAACTCTTCAAAGGCATAGCGCTTGATAAACAAAAGAGGATTGTCAGAAAAATCCTCTGCAAACCATTTGAAAATTTTGCTGATAAAAAGGGTGTCTGCTTTGATAAAAGTATTTTTTTTATCATTGATAAATTTTTCTGCCTGGTCATTTAGCTGGTTTTCCAGGATTTCACCTTTATAGGGCTCATTTCGAAGCGGAGGGCAACTTTTAGATGCACAGTTTATGGCAAAATGGACCCGGGGATCTTTGAACATTGGTCGAAGGATATTATGCTCAATGTGATCAAGATTTACAGTTTTTCCCTGCAGCAAAATGAATTTTTTATTCCAGGGATTGGAAAAAAAGCTGCCTGTTTCTTTAATGGTATTAATCCCTGGATATTTTGTTAATACAAGTTTTATGGTGAAGGCATTATAAACGTTGATATAAAAAGCAAACTGGCTTTTTTTTGAAAGCAATCTTACATTGGTGCGACTTAATATGGACAGATACTCATCCAGTAATTTTTCATCTTTTTTAAACCCGTCATAGTTAACCCGGTTATTTGTGACATGTTTTTTTAAAAGCGATGCATAAATATGATTGTCAACATCCTCTTTTGCCAAGGCGTGGCTTGCAAAAAATAAAAATAGAATAAATAAACCCGTAATATATTTATACCTCTTTTTCATACCTATCCCTCTTGTTCCAGTAGTTTGTGAAACCAAGACTCAGATCATTCCGATCCCTGCAAAAATATCAAGCCCACCGTGAAAAATGGGTTTCAGTTCAAGTCTTAGCTCAAGATATGATTTCCACTCCCTTGATGGGAGGATGATTCCTGCGCGCCAACCTTTAAAATCTGATGACAGCTTTTTTCCTATTTCCTGGTAAAATGATCGGGTATCTTTTTTTTCACCAAGTCTTTTCCCATAGGGCGGGTTTAACATTACCACCCCTTTTCCCCCATGGGATATCCTGGAAGGATAGATGGAAAAAAAGTCTTTTTGACATACGTCTATGATACTATTAAAGTTTGGGTTTGAGATATTTTGTTCCAAACTGGTTAAGGCCATATCATCAATATCAGATGCAAAGATCTGTTTTTCTGCAAAGCTGATAATTTTTTTTTGATCCTGTTTTTTCATATAAGCATAGGCTTTTGGGCTGAAACCCGGCCAGCTTTCAAATGCAAAGGACCTGAAAAATCCAGGTGGCAGGTTGGTTTTCATCATGGCGGCCTCAAGGGAAAAAGTGCCTGACCCGCACATGGGATCAATTAATATGTCTTCTTTTGAAAACCCGGCCCAGAAAAGCATGGCAAAAGCCAGGTTTTCTCTTAATGGCGCCGTGTGCACCTTTTGTTTAATGCCTCTTTTAAATAAAAGATCTCCAGTGCTGTCCAGGGAGATGGTGAAATCATCGTTATCAGCCCTGATATAAATCGTCTGGTTTGATTTGTTTTCAACAGGTGAGGTAAAAGAATTTTCCATATTTAATTGATTTTGAATAATTTTTTCGCACCGTTGTGCAATGGCATCGGAGTGGTAGAGTCTTGATTTTTTTGTTGTAACATTAAACTTTAGTCTATAATTTTGCGGCAGATAGAGTATCCAGTCAATGTCATCTATTTTTTTTCAAGTTTTTCAAAAGAGGCTGCTTTAAACTGGCTGATTCGCATTAAAATTCTTGAAGGGCTGCCTAAATGAAGATTGAACAATAAACATGTTTCAAGTCTGCTTTTAAATTCAATACCACCAGGAGTGATCTTTAAGTGATCTTCAGGCAATCCCAGGGCAAGCATTTCATTTTGGCAGACTTTTTTTAATCCAGGTGAACAAACAGCAAAAAATTGATGCTCCCTTCCGATAATTCTTCTTTTTATTCTTTTTTCAAATGAAGATGTTTTCATTACTATAATCTTTCCTCGGCACAATGGATCAGTTTTTTTGTAGTTTCCCAGGAGATGCATTCATCTGTTATGGAAACTCCGTATTTGAGGGTTTTGGAGTCGCCATTGCAGTTTTGCCTGCCTTCAAACAAATTGCTTTCAAGCATGAGTCCTATAATGCTGGGATTGCCTTGGATTCGCTGGTCCAGCACACTTTTAAATACAAAGGACTGCCCCTTGAATTTTTGTCCTGAGTTGTCATGGGAACAGTCTATCATAAGTGTATCAAGAAGATTTTTCTGTCTGAGTTTTTCCTGGATTTTTTCAACAGAGACGGGGTCATAATTGGGGTGGGGTCCGCCCCTGAGAACAATATGTCCAAAAGGGTTGCCTTTTGTGCTGACAATGGAAGAATACCCCTGTGGATCAATGCCAAGGAAATGCTGGGGGGCACCTGCTGCCATCATGGCATTGATGGCTGAGGAAAGGCTTCCATCTGTGCTGTTTTTAAACCCCACTGGCATGGAAAGACCGCTTGCCATTTCACGATGGGTCTGGGATTCAGTTGTGCGTGCACCAATGGCCACCCAGGTTAAAAGGCCGGCAATATACTGAGGCGTGATAGGATCAAGAATTTCTGTGCTGGTGGGAAGTCCCATTTGATTGATATCAATCAACAGGGACCGGGCTTTTTTTAACCCTTTTTCAATGTCGTAGGATGCATCAAGAAAGGGATCATTGATCAATCCTTTCCATCCAACAGTTGTTCTGGGTTTTTCAAAATATACCCGCATGATCAGATTGATTTTTTCTTTAACTTCTTCCCTTAATTCTTTCATTTTATGGGCATACTCAAGGGCGGCATCTGTGTCATGAATTGAGCAGGGTCCTGCAATCACAAGGAGCCGGCCATCTTTTTTAAGTAAAATATTTTCAACATCACGACGTCCATCAATAACTGTTTTTGCAACATCGTCGGTTATCGGAAGTTCTATTTTAATGGATGCCGGTGAAATAAGGGGTTTAAACTCTTTTACATTTACATCATAGGTCTGTTTCATTGCTTTTTCCTTTACCAGGTGTCATTCAAAAGCCAACAGCCCAAAACAAAAAAGCCGCAGGCTTTTGCTGCCCGCGGCTTTTGTTAAAAAATAAACTTTAGCGCAAAACAGGCAGGCCAGTATAAAAATAATACCAAAAATAAAATCTGTCTGTTATGCAAAATTTCATCTGTTTTTCCTTTGTTAGACCAGATAGACCATATATCTTTTCCTAAGTCAAGGACATTGATGCATCTTTTGCCCATTTGCAAAGCCGGCATCACCATATACACCGCATTCTGACATTGGATACAAACCAAAGCCTTTTAATAAATCGCTATTTAGCGGAAATGCCAAGATTGGCATTTCCGCTAAATGGTTAGATAAAGTCCTTGAGGGGAGCACAGTTTTTTTGTCTGTATAGGTTTGAATCAATAGAAAAAAAAGAATAAAAATTTAAAAAAAATGGAGCCAATGTACGGATTCGAACCGTAGACCTGCTCATTACGAGTGAGCTGCTCTGCCACCT
>JAQICW010000353.1 GCA_027858355.1 Desulfobacula sp. | reverse complement strand
CACAGTAATGTGTTCAGCTAACTGGTACTAATAGGTCGTGAGGCTTAGCCACTTTTTCCACAGACAGGTTTGAACGCTTTAATGCGGACACATTAATTATTTACTGCAACTTATTATATAGTTTGAACCGGTGACTATAGCAAAGAGGTCACACCCGTTCCCATCTCGAACACGGAAGTTAAGCTCTTTAGCGTCGATGGTACTGCATGGGCGACTGTGTGGGAGAGTAGAACGTTGCCGGTTCATTTTTTTTAAAGGTCCAAACCATGATATTGCATTATGGTTTGGACCTTTTTTTGTTTTTTAAAACCGTAATTTTTCAAATTACCAAAATACCAGTTTTGGTAATTTTGGTAATTTAAGAGAACGATTAGGGTTTTTTGAGTTTCTATATGTTTTGGATAATTTGCTGGTACTCTATCTGGTAAAAATACCAGCACTGGCATTTTCACAATTCACAATTCACAATTCACCATTAATCTGTTTCTTCTTTAATTCAGATTTTACCGGATATGTTTTATTCATATCAAGACCAAAATTGATCATTTCATAAATGCAGATGCCATCAACTATTAGAGCGCCATCGGCCAGAATGGAATAGTCATTGTTATCACAAAAGACCTCTTTTATGTGGGCATGGAGCTCTATTTTTTTATTTGATGGTAGGATCTGTCCCCTGTAGATCCATTCATGGCTTTGACCGGGGGACATTCTGGGTTCATAGCTGTCCATGGGGATATTAAATTTTTCCAGCACAAAGAATCGGATCATTTGAATAAAGGATTCTACCCCTAAGGACCCAGGGCACACAGGGTCCTGATAAAAATGGGCATTAAAAAACCATTCTTCTGGGTCAATTTTTTTTGTTGCCTTTACATATCCTTTTTCATATATGCCTCCATCAAGGCTTAACACCTCAATATCATCAATCATACGCAAGGCTTTTGATGGCATGCCCGTATTTTTATCGTTATTTTTATCATCCGGTGTCAAGGGCGCATCATCTTTAAAATGCCAGGTTTTTGACATTTCAAGATCTTTGTGGGGCAATGCATATTTATCAAACCGGCTGTCCCTTATTCCGATCTGATTTGAAAGGGCCTGTCCAGTGAAAAAACCAAAATGGGTGATGCCTTTATAAACGCTGTTCCCATCCTTTAATACATCATAATCAAAATTCTGAATGATCATATTACCGGCTTTGGATACATCCGTTATCCGGCTTTTGATGGTGAGGGTACCGCAATCCTTGAACAGGGGCTCAATCAGTTCTGCCTTGCCCCCCAGGTTTCTAAAATACAGTCTGTCGTCACTTTCAAGGGCGGAACCGGCATAGGCTGCCAGCCAGCCGCATGGCTGGAGCGCGATTTCAAGCAAGATACAAAAGGGCAGGGAAGAGGCCCTGTTAGCCTTAAAATACCATGCATCCTCTGGAACTTCATATTGTGTTTCAATCCATCCGCCGGGTTTCATCTCCCATTGAAGATGATCTGCTGTAAGCACCCGGTCCATGAAAAAATAGGGCGGTCTGGGAAGTCGGGCGATCTGCCGTTCTTTATCAAATATTTTATATTTTTCTCCAAATGCCTGGGAAGGGTTTCCCTGGGCAAAGGCAAGAATGGATTCCTTTGAAAAAAGAGGTTTGTTTTTGAATTTTTCCTTTAAGGATGGATCTGTAATGGCTTCAAACCCCGTGATGCTGGCAACAACTATGTTTACTTCATTTAAAAAGGTAAAATACCCTTTTATTTTATTTTTTGTTTCTTCATTCACTGTAAAGAGAATTCGAATATTTCCCTTTAGTGTTTTAAAGGATGAATACAGCCTTAAAGCGGCAATAAAGCTTGGCAGGCAGCCCTGTCCAGTTCTTTGATGGGACCAGAGTATTGCTGCCTGAAATGCTGCATCCAGCATCATGGGTTCAATATTCCATTTTGAATGAAAGGTTTTTTTAAACCATTGCCCGGGAGAAGGGGAAAGGGCCGTAAGAACCTCAATGCCTTTTTGGGAATATCCATTGATGGATTGTATCCCCTGAAAAGCCTTGCCGTGGAAAAGAATATCCGTATATGCCTGTTTTATGGTTTTTGGAAAGGGTTTTAACTCCATGAAAGCGGCAGAAGACAGCACAGGTG
>JAQICW010000245.1 GCA_027858355.1 Desulfobacula sp. | reverse complement strand
GGATGCAAAGATGGTAGAATAGCACCTGCTGTTTTCTGGATTACATCTCAAAATGATTAGCTCTCCGGCCTTTGGCAATATTTTATTGGTTGGCCTCAAGGATAATTATCCTATGGATAACTGCTATAAGGTGTTCAAATTATCAATGATACCATTTCTAATCTTGATAAATTTTATAGGTGTAGACTTCCTACATTTCAAACCTCATATCCAGGCAGGAGAAAACCCTGTAGACTATCCCTGTCAGTCCACACTTTATTTAAAATCATTCAAACCACAACATAGAAGTTTTTTTGAATACCAAAAGTCAAAGATTCTTGTATTATCATGACTCAAATTTTAAAAAAATAATTATTTTGATTTGTGTTGGTATCTTGACCATTACGCACTGTGGCCATGTCTATGATCTATCATGGTTTTCCTGTTTTATTGGTTTGAGCATTGACGTGCCAAGCCATTGAAACCTTTTTATAAATGAGATCAGCAAATATATTGATAGCGCCTGGTGATTAATATTGAATTCCCTTGATGACAAAATAGATGCCCACCCCTATCATGATGATAGAACCTATCTTGTAAATCATCTGTCTTTGATTCACCGGGACTGCTCCTGCAAGCCTTCCTACCAGGAAGAGCGCAGGGATGGTACCCATACCAAAAGCAAGCATTAAGACCATGCCATTGATACAAGCAGTGGTTAGATCAGACGCTTCCATGCCGGCTCTTGCTGATGCAATCAGGACCGTGTATACCGGCCCGCAGGGTAAAAGACCCAACATCAGGCCAAGAGGGAAATAGGCAGGTGTTGATTTTAACCGGGTCAAGGCACCAAAGATTTTGACAAAAAGGGTTCCCATGACTGAACTGTTTTTAAAACAGGAAATTTTTCCAAGTCCGGGGCCCATCAATATGCCCATGAAAACGATGAGAACACCGGCAAATATCAACACAATTTTTTGAATCAAAGCGATCCTGGATGTGACCATGGTAAACGAGCCGGTCATCCCCATGATACCGCCAAGAACAGTATAGGTGCTTACCCGTCCTGCATGGTACAGGACCAGGGGTAAAAATTTGTTTTTCGCATCCAGATTCAAAGACATGGAGATGACAATGGGGCCGCACATGCCAATACAATGGCCAAACCCTATGGTGAATCCAGTGGTCAGAAATATCCAGAACAATGTGTCGCTAAACAAGTTCATTCCCTAAGGATGGACTTTAATAGACCACATCAAAGATAAAATCGACGCTGCCTTTTCCCGGGAGCTCAACAACGGCCTGCCATACGGTTTTGCCGCTGGGGCACCGGACAATAATCCCGGTTCCCTGATAAACGCCTGGGGCAATCTCTTTCATCTGGACCTGATTTTTCCCCATTTTCATTGCCGGCATTTTAAGCTCAATGATTGGGAGCCCATCCAGGGCCATATCATTCACTGCAATTATGAATGTGAGGTCTTCCATGGCTTTCACCGGTTTGGGCTGGATATCAAAGGAAACCTGGGCACCTGAAATCATCTGAATGCAGGCCTGGTTTTGAATATCACAATTAATCAGCTTGCTTGTTTTGCTGTCTAAAGCTAAAACTGCATCAGCTGCACCCGCCATAATAAAAAGAAATAGAACACTTAAGATAAGAATGTTCTTTTTACTGGTTTGCATACATTTCTCCTCTATAAAAATAAGGTCATGAGTACCACACATAAAAGAAAAAACGGATAATAACTGGCCTGGTTGAAAAGAGTCATTGCTGCCTGATTTTCCTTGGTTTTTAAAAGTCTTCGGCCTGGCAGGATTAACAGAAAAAATGAGCCTATTCCCAAAACCAGGAATGAAAACCAGCCAAATCCCACCGGGGATATTATGAACAATGCAGCCATAATTAAAAATGAAACCACCAGAAGACCCATGATCAAAACGCAGGTGATGTTACGGCCGAACATCAGGGGGAGTGTCTTTGCATTGACCTGCCGGTCTTCATCCATATCAGTATAATCATTGGGAATATTCTGCCCGCCGGCTTCCCAGAAAAAAAAGAAGGCAAATATCAAAACCAAAAACAGAGTATCCGGGGTTTTATCCACGGCAAAAATGGCTGCAACAGGTCCTGACGCCTTTACAAACCCGGTGACGATGACCCTGAGAAAACTGATTTTCAAAAGAAAGCAGTAAATAATTTCAAGCAGGGCGCCACCTAAAAAAATCAGGACACAGACCGGATTCAGATAATAAGCACCCAGCAGGGCAACAATTGACCAGAATCCCGCCCACACAGCCGCTGATTTCAAACTGATCACACCCTGGGCCAAGGGGTGCCGGGTAAGAATCGAGTCTATGTCAATTCTCTTTTTCATGGCTGGCTGGATATTTTTTTTGTCATCTTTATATCCTGCAATATCATTTAAGGCATAAACTGCAGTATATC
Source organism: Desulfobacula sp. (assembly GCA_027858355.1). Next base: position 2,159 of record JAQICW010000245.1, on the reverse strand, counting down.
CTGCAAACACTGTAATAATGCCAGCCATTACAATCCCCTGGTCAGGAAAATACCCCAGGTAAATCAGGGCGGTAAACACCGGTGCCATCATATCGAGTGCACCATGATGTGTTCTGGAAAGTGCAAAAAAAGCCTGGAGTCTTTCCGGTACCACTGATTCATAAATAAGCATTACATATTTCAACTATCAACCTCCCCAAAGGAAAACAAAATAACAATCACTGGTGTAAGCCCTGATTTTGATCATGTGGAACAAATGTTGTTCCAAGCCTTGAACCTTTTAGATTTTTATTGTAGATACCCATTTGTTTTAGTAAAAAACAAATGGTATGCATTATTAACTATTTCCTACAATTATCAATCTGACAAAAAAGGATAAACCGATCCGACAAAAAGTTCAAGAAATTAATCCATCAAACGCCTGAAACAGGCAAGGGACTGGTCACATAGATGAATCAAAGCTCGTCCAATATCTCTTTAAGTGAAATTGAAAAATTCAACCGATTATCCTCGGACTGGTGGGATGAAAAGGGTCGAATGAAATCCCTGCATGACATCAATCCCTTAAGGCTTGAATACATCATGCAGCAGACAAGCCTTAAGGGGAAACAGGTCCTTGATGTCGGCTGCGGAGGCGGACTGCTTACCGAACAAATTGCCCGGCAGGGTGGTGTGACCATCGGGATTGATGCATCCGAGGTGATGACCGGCATTGCCCGTATCCATTCTGAAAAATCAAATCTTGATATTCAGTATTTCACAACGGATATTGAACATATCAGCCGGTTTACAAGATCCGGTTTTGATGTGATTTTGTGTATGGAACTGCTGGAGCATGTGCCCCGGTATGAATCGGTCATTCGCGCGTGCAAAAAAATCCTGAATCCGGGCGGCATTATCATCTTTGCCACCATTAACCGTAATCTTTTGTCCTTTTTGCTGGCCATTGTATCTGCGGAATATATACTGGGCCTCTTACCCAAAGGCACCCATGACTATGCATCTTTGATCAAACCAGGGGAACTGAACCAGGCCTGTTTTCGGGCTGGATTGAAAAATTTTGATATTACCGGATTTTCATATAATCCGTTCACCAAAAAATATTATTTATGCAGGAACGCCCTGGTCAATTATCTGGCAAGTTTCAAGCCTCTTCTGAGGTCTTAATTGTTCAGTCTACTCCTGATCACACTCAAAATTTTTAAGAAACAAGATCCCCTGTTTCACCCAATTAAAATCCATTTCATGGATTTCAGATGTTTTCCCGATTCCATCCGGCATGGTTAAGGTCAACCGCCCTCCCAGATGCTGGCGGAACTCTTCAAGCCCGTTCTCGATTTCAAGCCGGCCATTTGAGTCCCGGGTCTCAAGATACATGCTAAAGACCGGAAGCCCGCATTTTATCAATCCTGTAATAATGCGATCCCTCTCTTCCCTGGTAATCAAAGAACATTTCCATGCATAATAGGAATCCAGAGCAATTCCAATGGAAACTGCCTGGCCGTGCCCCATTGAAAACCCGGAAAGCATTTCAATCTTATGGGCAGACCAGTGGCCGTAATCCAGCGGTCTTGAAGATCCGGTTTCAAACGGGTCTCCATTTTTTGCAATATGGTCAAGGTGATGTTGGGCACATCTTTTAATGGTTTGGGCGATGGCATTCTGATCTCTTTGTTTTAGTAAAGCAGCCTTTTTATCAAGAAAAGAAAAAAAAGCAGCATCCCGTATCAAAGCAATCTTAAAGGCTTCTGCCACCCCTCCGATGAAGTGATCAAAGGACAGGGTCTGAAGAAAATTGATATCATTGATTACAGCAATGGGCAGATAAAATGTCCCTATGCAATTCTTCTTGCCATACTGGTTTATTCCGTTTTTAACACCAATACCGGCATCATTCTGTGCCAGGGTCGTCGTGGGTACCCGGATCAGCCCAATTCCCCTGTGGAATATGGAGGCGGCAAACCCGATCATATCCAGCAATGCCCCGCCGCCCACAGCAAGAATCACTGAGTGCCGGTCCAATGCTGAAACGTTCATCACTTTTGTGGCCCCATGAACGTGATCCCAGGAGTTTTTTACGCTTTCTCCGCCAAGACAGACCACAGGGTCTCCTGCCAGATGAAAAACAGTATTGTGGTGTTCAAACCACAGGATGATTT
>JAQICW010000222.1 GCA_027858355.1 Desulfobacula sp. | reverse complement strand
ACCCTCTATCTTTACCCCAAGGTGATCAAGGCCATGTCCGAATGTATTGTCCGGGGAGGCTTTGGCACATCCGTCACCCCGGTTTCCCAGTTTTATTTCCAGCAGGCCTATGCCAATGTGACCCAGGGGCCCTGGAAAAAGATAACAGATGGTTATGGTAAAATGGTGCTGGGATATTTTGGCAGAACACCCGTGCCGCCAGACCCTGAAATTGTCCGAATCGCTGAAAAGCAGATGGGAATGCCGGTCTTTGACGGTGACCCCCTGGATGTTCTTGAACCGGGAATCCCCAAAGCCAGAAAAATTCTTGAGGATGAAGGACTTCCCGTTACAGAGGAAAACCTCTTCATCATCGGCGCTCTGGCAACGACAGGTGGAAATAAGGGCCTGGATTTTCTCAAAGGGGACAGGCCCATCAACGTCCGTAAGTTAACCCCAAAAAATGATTCATCCTCATCCCAAGAGAGGAAACTGGAGAGGAAACCATTGTCTGATCCTCTTCCCAATGCAGGAGATACGACCATGTTTAAATATAAAGTGACTGTTGACGGAAAAAGTTATGACGTAATTGTAGAAAACGAAACCGGAGAGGTTGAAGGTATCAGTTCGCCTTCAGTCGAGCAAGTGTCAAGCCCGGCTGAAACCCCCGCCCGGGAAATCAAAGCCCAGCTGCCGGGAAATGTATATGAAATCCTGTTTGCTGTCGGGGATCATATAAGTGAAGGGGAAACCCTGATAGTTCTGGAAGCCATGAAAATGGAAACGCCTGTTATTTCGCCCTATAATGGTATCATCAAATCAATCGAAGTGGCTAAGGGACAAATCGTGCAGTCAGGCCAGGTTCTCCTGACCCTTAATGAATAGCAGCAAGGTCCAAAGGATTTTATCATGTTTATGAGAAAACCGTTCATTATCATCGGCTGTTTTATTGTGCTGCTGTTTTCAATGATGTCTGCTGCCCAGGCAGGCGCTTTGCCCCAGCCAGCCAGCCAGGGGCACACCCTGCTTCCGCCCATTACCGACATGATAATCAATTTTGGCAGATCAACCGGCCTGTTCAGCTTCTTTTCCCCTGGTACAGGAAATAACTTTAAAGGAATCGGACAATTTTTTATGATTGGAGTGGGGATTTTATTGTTATACCTTGCCATCAGCAAGAATTTTGAGCCACTTCTCCTGATTCCCATGGGGTTTGGCGCCATTCTGACCAATACGCCTCTGGCTTTCATGTCCGATCCCGGCGGTGTGCTGTACTATATCTATACCATTGGAATAAAAACAGGTGTCTTTCCCCTCCTGATTTTCATGGGTGTCGGGGCCATGACGGATTTCGGTCCACTGATCGCCAACCCGAAAACCCTGCTTCTTGGCGCTGCTGCACAAGTTGGAATTTTTATCACCTTTATCGGAGCGCTGGTCCTGTCTGAAATTGTTCCAGGCATAACTTTCGATCTGTTCGATGCTGCCTCCATAGGCATCATAGGAGGAGCAGACGGTCCTACTGCCATATTCCTGGCAAGCCAGCTGTCGCCGCATCTGTTGGGTCCCATTGCCGTGGCAGCCTACTCCTACATGGCCCTGGTGCCAATCATCCAGCCGCCCATCATGCGGGCGCTGACCACTGTGGATGAACGCAAGATCCGTATGAAACAGATGAGACATGTGGGAAAAGTCGAAAAAATAATCTTTCCCCTCATAGTTTTAGGTCTCTGTATTTTGCTTCTGCCAACAGCCGCACCCCTTATCGGTTTTTTCATGTTCGGTAATCTGATGCGGGAATGCAAAGTGGTGGACCGGCTGTCTAAAACCGCACAAAATGCCTTGATCAATATTGTAACCATCCTTCTGGGTCTTGGTGTCGGAGCCCAGCTTTCCGCCCATCAGTTTTTAAATCTCTCAACACTGGGCATTCTCTTTCTGGGTATCATCGCCTTCTCCATTGGAACAGCATCAGGTATTCTCATGGCAAAGCTGATGAATCTCTTTTCTGAGACAAAAATCAACCCTTTGATCGGCTCGGCAGGCGTATCTGCCGTTCCCATGGCTGCCCGGGTAAGCCAGAAAGTCGGCATGGAGGCAGATCCCCAGAATATTCTTCTAATGCATGCCATGGGCCCCAATGTTGCCGGTGTTATAGGTTCTGCCGTTGCTGCAGGCGTGTTGTTGACATTAAAGAGCCTGGTGATGTAATAGTAATATAGTTTGGATCATACGAGGAGGAAAAAATGACCATCCGTGTACTGATGACCAGAAAAGTTCCCAAGCTGTCCGGTGGTATGGACGTAGCCCTGTTGCCGACGTTGTCTGAAATGCTCATTGAACTCCGGGCCATGGCAGATCGCCAGCCAGGCTATATTTCAGGGGAGACCCTTAGAAATGTGAGTGATCGTAATGAGTATCTTGTGATCAGTACATGGAAAACCCTTGAAGCCTGGAACTGGTGGCTTCGCAACAATGAACGGGCTGAACTGGAAGGCAGGGTCGATGCCCTGCTGGGAACGTCAACTGTTTACAAAGTTTACAGTTATGATTAGGTTTTTACCAGTTAGGAGGGTATAGGGTTTTTATTCAATAGGTTCCCCTCCGGGGTACAAGTTCTCGCTGGTTCAAATCCAGCCATCCCTAAGACACCATTTTAAGTCTCTGATTTAGCCTTGACTTTCTGATTTAAATTAAATAATTTACAATATTTTGCTTTGAGGATTTGGAATATTTTATAGAAAGACCAAAGCAAAATTACAAATTAGCATGGATTGTGCAATGCAAATAGATATTTATAAGGTTGCGTTACAGCCAAAATAATCAGGAAGGAAAGAATCAATGAAATTGGACAAGCTGGCATTGTTAATAATATTGTTGGTTTTATTCATTTCTTTAGCACCTGCTGCTGCCAAAGATCAATCTGATAAAAAAACTCATAACACTCTTGAAGCTGGTGACCATGCTGAAGTCGCTTCAGACCACTCACAGGACAAGGGTGCACAGGGTCATGTGAATTTAGGGGAGATGCTGCCTTTGTATAGCTGTATTCCCTTTGCATTTATGTTGTTATCCATAGCTCTGCTGCCTTTGATAGCGGAAAATTTCTGGCACCATCATTTTGGTAAGATTTCTGCATTCTGGGCAGCCTGTCTTGCTCTTCCCTTTGTTTATGTTTATAAAGGCATTGCCGTTTATGAAATTCTTCACATTATTCTGGTAGACTATATCCCCTTTATTATTCTTTTGTGGGCGTTGTTTACCATTTCCGGCGGTATTCTGCTGAAAGGGACATTAAGAGGGACTCCTGTTGTTAACACGATTATCATCCTGATCGGTACCATCCTTGCCTCCTGGATGGGGACCACAGGGGCTGCCATGCTCTTGATCCGGCCATTGTTGCGGGCAAATGCGCATCGAAAGAATAAAACCTTTATAGTGGTATTTTTTATTTTTCTGGTGGCCAATATTGGTGGATCATTGACGCCTCTTGGTGATCCGCCGCTGTTTTTAGGATTTCTCCATGGTGTCAGTTTTTTCTGGACCTTTAATATTCTACCCCATATGCTCGTCACATCCATTATTCTGCTGGTAATTTATTTTATCCTTGATACCTATTATTACAAAAAGGAAGGGGTAAAAACTCCGGATGATGGAGAGAAAAAGCCCCTGCGCCTGGTCGGAACCTATAATTTTCTGTTTCTGGGGGGTGTAGTGGGTGCTGTTTTAATGAGCGGCATCATTGATTTGGGGGAAATTTCAACCTTAGGTATTCACAGGCCTGTCCAGGATTGGCTCAGAGACGGACTTCTCATCATTTTTGGGATCGGTTCTCTTATGGCGACACCAGGGGTTCTCAGGGAAGAAAATGAATTTTCATGGTTTCCGATAATAGAAGTTGCCTATCTGTTTATCGGAATTTTCATTACCATGGTTCCCTGTCTGCTATTGCTTAAAGCAGGATCGAATGGCGCGTTCGCATTTCTTATCAATGCAGTAAAAGAACCGGTTCACTATTTCTGGGTGACCGGGATGCTATCTGCTTTCCTGGATAATGCGCCAACCTATCTGACCTTTTTTAATACAGCCCTTGGCAGCTTTTATGCCGGTATGGCGGAAAGCCAAGCTGTTCCATTGTTGATGACGGAAAATGCGATTTATCTTAAGGCGATTTCAACGGGAGCTGTCTTTTTTGGCGCCTGTAGTTATATTGGGAATGCACCCAATTTTATGGTTCGATCCATAGCGTCAGAGGCAGGAACACCAATGCCCAGTTTTTTTGGCTATATCTTAAAATATTCTTTAATCTTTTTAATTCCAACCTTTGTTATTGTAACCTTTATTTTCTTTTAATATATTGGTTGCAGGAATTAATGGATTGAACAGGAGGAAACAAGCCCAATGAATATTGATCTTAAAGGATTAAAAATAGCCATAATCGGTGGAAACAGTCCATGTAAACAAATCCTTGAAATACTGCTGGGACCCGGATTAAAAGACCTGGATCTTAAGGTTCAGGTTGTTGCAGATACCTTAACCCAGGTTGAAGGGATTAAATATGCCCAGGAAATGGGAGTATTTACAACCATGGATTATAGTGAGGTTTGTAATCTTTCAGATATTGATGTCATTTTAAAATTAAAAAATGATGAAATATTGAGTTGTATACTGGAAAAGGTGAACACTGAACATGTCAGCATTATTGACCTTGATGCCTACAGGGGCAGTTCATTTTTAAATTTTTTAAAATCAGAAGAAAAAAGACTGACCATTAAAAGAAAAATTCACTCGGATAAGACTGAGAAACATGAAATTGTAAGACTATTTGATCAGTTTGCCCTTACCGTGCAAGAAAATGCCGAGGAAGAGAACAGATACCTGAAAAATGAAAGAGAAGATCTGATTGAGATGGAAAAAGAGCTGTCCCAAATTATTCAGGGCAGCATGATTCCAACCTTTATTATCAATAATGAACATATTCTTACCCACTGGAACAGGGCCTGTGAACAACTGACAGGGCATAATGCCTATGAGCTGGTGGGAACAGACCGGCAGTGGGTGCCTTTCAGGTCTGCAAAGAGACCGACCATGGCAGATGTCATCGTTGGCGGAATGTCTGAAGAGGATGTATCAAAATATTATGGTTCCTCCTGGAGAAAATCAGGCTTGATTAATGAGGCTTATGAAGCTGAAGAGTTTTTTCCTCATCTTGGGAAAGATGGAAAATGGATTTTTTTTACAGCCGCCCCCATAAAATCTCCAGATGGCAAGATAATGGGTGCCATAGAGACATTAAAAGATATCACAGAAGACAAAAAAGCCCATGAAGAGATTGAGCTCCAGGACAAAGAACTATCCACTCTCTATGATAAATATAAAAAATCAGAAGAAAAATATCGGTCATTGTTTAATAATAATCCAAATCCGATTTTTATTATCGATCACCAGACCTTAGAGATCCTGGATATTAATCGTCGTGTGGAAGAAGAATATGGATATACAAAAACAGAACTTTTAGGATCATCTTTTCTTGACATTGGGGATACATCTGATGAAACTATTAAAGGAGTCCTGAAAGAACTTGCTGAAGACAAAGCAATGCTTTTCATCAAGAAAAAGCATTTTAAAAAAGATAAGACCTCATTTTTTGTTAATGTCAAGGTTGTAAATACGACATATAGTCACAGGGATGTCCTGATTGCTTCAGCAACGGATATCACGGAAAGCGTTGAAAAAGAGACCCAGCTGATCCAGGCTGGAAAACTGGCTACCTTGGGCACCATGGCGGCCGGCATGGCCCATGAAATCAACCAGCCATTGAATGTGATACAGATTTGCTCAGATTTGATTCTGAAAATGATCAAAAAAGGAATTCGTATTCCTGATGACGAACTGGTTATCATGGCCAGTGATATTATTGATAATGTTGCCAGAGCTGCCGGTGTTATTAAACATGTCAGGGATTTTGCAAGACAGTCTGAAAGAGACCTAAAAAAATTAGTGATTAATGAACCCATCAATGATGTATTCAAGGTACTTGGTCATCAACTGACAGTTCATTCCATAAATGTGAATCTTGACCTTGACCCTGAGATTCCTGAAATCCGGGCCGAGCATAATCGCCTGGAGCAGGTATTTATTAATCTTGTGACCAATGCCATTGATTCCATGGATGAAAAAGCTGAAAAACAAGATGCTTTGACTGAGAAAAATCTTTCCATCAAAACATATGCAAAAGAAGGCCAGGTCGTGATCGAAGTTTCTGATACGGGGATTGGCATGACTGATGAGGTGAAATCAAAGATCTTTGAACCATTTTTCACTACAAAGGAAACGGGTAAGGGGACCGGCCTTGGGACCAGTATCAGTTTTGGAATAATAAAAGATTACAAAGGGACCATTGATATAATAACTGAGTATGGGAAAGGTGCTACATTTATAATCAAGTTTCCGGCTATTGAATAGGGAAATAAATTATGTCAGCCAATAAGATATTAATTGTTGATGATGAAGAGATTATTGTCAAACTACTCTCCATGTCTCTCCGAAGCGACGGGTATGAAATAGTTACAGCCTATAGCGGCGAGCAGGGACTTGAAGTTTTTAAAGCTGAAACCCCTGATATTGTGGTGACGGATATAAAAATGCCGGGGATGGACGGTCTTGAGCTGTTAAAAAAAATCAAGGAGATTGATCCTGAAAAAGAAGTCATTATTGTAACCGGGCATGGAGATATAGATTCAACCATCACAGCTTTGCAGTTCGGTGCCAGTGACTTTATTAATAAGCCCGTCAGGGATGAGGCCTTAGCCATTGCCCTTGAGCGAGCAAAGGCAAAAATTGCCATCAGAGAAAAACTTAAAGAATATACAGAAAATCTTGAAATAAAAATTGCAGAGGCAACCCAGGAGATTCGTCGAAAGTCGGATTTTCAACGGTTATTAATACAAAGTTCCACTGATGCCATTGTTGCCTTTGATCATGACTGGAAAGTTGTTGTGTACAACCCTGAAGCTGCGAATATGTTTGGTGAGGCAGTAAAAGACGTCAGGAATAAAATGACCATTGACGAGCTGTATACCCCTAAAATTGCTAAAATATTTAAAAATCAGGCCAAAGAAGGAAAACAGCAGAATACGTTTCCATGGAGAGAAAATATAATAAACACCAAAGACGGTAGACAGATACCGGTTCGATATACAAGCAATGTTCTTCATGAAAAGAGTGAATTTGTCGGAACCGTTAATTTTTTCCAGGACTTAACGGAAATCAAACGACTTGAAAAGGAATTGGTACAGTCGGAGCGGCTGGCTGCTGTGGGGCAGACGGTAAGTGGCCTTGCTCACTATGTTAAAAATATTCTCATCGGGCTTAAAGGCGGTAGTTATGTTGTGGATGTGGGAATAGGCAAAAATGATACAGAAAAATTTAAAGCAGGCTGGACAACCATAAAGAGAAATATAAAAAGAGTAGGAGATTTAACCCAGGATCTATTGACTTATTCCAAGCAGAGAGAACCTGCATTTGAAGCCTGTTCGCCCAATGATATTGTAAATGAAGTCATTGAACTTATTACCGATATGGCAGGTTCAAATGGTGTTCTTGTTTCAAAGGAATTTGATACTGGCATCGGTGAAGTTATGGCTGATCCGCAAACCATTCATCGTTCTTTGCTTAACCTTGTAAACAATGCCATTGATGCCTGTATTGAGGATGAAGATACTTCTAAAAAGCATGAAGTTAAAATTCGGACATATGTGGATAACAATAATTACTTTGGCCTTGAAGTCAAAGACAATGGCTGCGGGATGGATGAAAATACTCAAAAACAATTATTTAACCCTATGTTCAGTTCCAAAGGTGGAAAGGGGACAGGCCTGGGGCTCCTTGTAACAGGAAAACTCATAGAAGAACACAATGGTGTAATTGAAACCGAAACCAGGCCTGGAGATGGAAGCACATTCAGGATTAAACTTCCCTATGAAAAAGCAAATACGGTTGATAAAAATTGACCAAGACCAAGGAGGATGAATTATGAGCAAAAAAGTTCTTGTGGTAGATGATGATCAGGATGTCAGATCATTTGTTGTCACGGTTCTGGAAGAAAACCAGTATATACCCTTGGTTGCTCAAGATGGTGTGGAAGGGTTGGAAATGATTAAAAAACACAAGCCCGACCTGGTGATTCTTGATGTTTTGATGCCAAGGGGGAGCGGAATTCGATTGTATCGCAAACTAAAAACAGATGAGGAGTTTAAAAAAATACCCGTTATCATGTTTACCGGGATTGCTCTTAAGTCTTTCATGAAATCTCAAAAAGTTTTGGATGAATTTCAGGGAGGTGAAGTTCCCAAACCTGATATTTATCTTGAAAAACCGATTGAACCTGAAGACCTGGTTGCGGCAATAAAGAAAAAACTGGGTTAATTAATCTTTATAAATAGATTGAGAGTGGAGACTATATGGAAATAAGAAAATTGCTTTTTGTAACAAAATTTGAAGATCTTTGCTATGATGCCCTGAATTCTTTATTAGCACTTCGAAACGCTTCCCTTGAGCATGTTGTCTTTTTAAATGTAATTGAAAGAGATAAAGTCGCCATGAAAAGGGGGAGCGGATATCTTAAGGAAGAAGAGGTCAAATTAAAGGAAACAGCTAATATCCGGTTTATTGACTGGGCTGAGAATTTATTTGAAATGGGTTTGGAAGTTGGGGCGTATATGGAGGTTTCCACCCTTATTCCTGAAATTCTTAAAGTGGCCCAAAAAGAACTCCCTGATTTGATTGTGATTGGTCATTCCAATAAAGGAGCACTGAAACAGCTATATGCCGGTTCTGATGTTACTGAATTGATTCGGCGGACAGAAATACCGATTCTAGTTTTCAAGCACAGGATAGAAGACAATATTGTCCCTGAAAAATTGTTTGAGCGGCCGTTGTTTGCTACCAACTGGTCAGATACCGGAAAAAAAACAGTTGAATATATTAAAGGCCTGAAAAAGGTGATAGGCAAAATTCATATCATGCATGTAGTAAAGGAAAGCGCCTTAAAAAGTCTGGATACCCATGAAGTGCAGAAAGTCAGAAAAGTTGAAAGAAAACGACTGGATGATCTTTGTGATGAGCTTGAAGAAGCGGGTATCAACGCTAAACCCCATGTTTATGTGGGTGATCCGCAAAAGGAAATTGAAAAAGCAGCAAAAGAATACCAGGCCACTATGATTATTCTAGGTTCCAGTGATAAAGCGGCTATTCTGGAGAGATGGGTTGGTTCTGTTTCAAAAAATATCGCTGATAAATCTGTTTTTCCCTGTCTTCTCATTCCCGGTAATAAAAATATTTAGTGTTTGCGGTTTTAAGTTTTAGGATTTAGATTTTAAGTTTTAACCTAAATCCTAAAACCTAAAACGATCTCAGATAGTTTCAAGTCTCTAACCAAAATTGAAAAACTATATTTCTGGCTTTTCGTTCAGGCACTATATATGATATAGATAAAATCCAGCTAAGACATAGCTGGATTTTTGTATTTATTTTAGTTGTTGACTCAAAATTCTAGTTTTGATATATGCAAACGAATTTAAAATATAAGGCTATATTATGA
>JAQICW010000159.1 GCA_027858355.1 Desulfobacula sp. | reverse complement strand
GGATCAATGGTTTCCAAGGAGGCTGATGACCTGTTCCATAAATTTATGGAACAGGTAGAATTAATTTTCAAAAATCTGCCAAAACCCTTGCAGTGGAGGTCTTTTCTTAACAATGATCTTATTTTATTAACCGACATTCCTTCAATAGTTCAAGAAGCCTCTGTAAAACACGGCCTGAACAAGGCGAAGATATAAAAAGCATATCTGAACAAAAGCGCTGGCAAGACTTGAACAGGTATCTGACAAGGTTTTTCAGGATATCACCCAGAAAGGTTCTCTCCCGTTTAAAGATCAGAATAATAATCTTTTGCCAACACTTGCGCTCAATGAATTCAGCGCAAGAGAAATCCAGATGTTTGCAGAAGATCTGGAGAAAACAAACAAAAAGAATGATCAGAAAAAAGACACTCTTCAGCAGGAATTTTCCTCAAGTTCATGATATTCCATTTAGGGCAACTCTTTTTAGTTCTTGCCTGCCTGGTTATCCTGCTGGTATTTTATCAAACCATCCTGGCAGCCCTGAGGCATGAAATATGTGTTCCTGAATAAAAACATACTTGAAATTATTTATTTCAAGCGGCATACTGTTCCTCAATGCAGGGGTATTTTTACCCCTGCTAACCATATAAAGGAGAAGATATTATGGAAAAATTTTTGTTTGTTCTTACCCGGGGATTAGAAGCTCCCACACGTTTTACCCGAACCTTTCAGCTTGCAAAAGTTGCAAAGGAAAGCGGCAGTGAAGTCCATATATTCCTGACCGATGATGCTGTGCTTTTGGCCAAACCAGGAATGATTGATCATGTAAAAGCCCCGACCGGGGACAAAGCCAATGCCTATTTCCCCTACCTGCTTGAAAATAAGGTTCCCATATATGTTTGAATTCCCTGTGCCAAAAATCGCCAGGTTGGCGAGAATGATATTGTTAAGACGGCTCAGTTTGCCGGAGCACCCAAACTAATTGAATTGTCTAAGGATGCTAAAGTTTTCACATTTTAACATAAAAAACATAGCTCTTATTTTGTTAAAATGTGCCAGATCTGATTAACTAATATATCCCAATTCCTCATTATTATTGATGAATTGGGATATAAGGTTTCCTCATTACCACAATATTTACTTAGTGCTCGACCGAAAACCGCCAGTTTTTCGGTCAGGCACTACTTATCGCATCATTAAAGGTACGCGTTTAACAAACCTGCCATAGCCTTTTTCCCCGACAAATTCGACATGGTCATCTTTCCATTCTGAAACTTTTTTACCCCGCGCATAATCCTGAACGGGCATGCCTGTTATTTGTATTCCTTCATAGGGGGTATAGTCTACATTCATATGAAGTTTTTTCTGGGTTATGGTAAATTTTTGTTGAGGATCAAAAATAACAATATCAGCATCCTTGCCAACCTGAATCTCACCTTTATCTGCAAGACCAAACATTTTTGCCGTGGCCGTTGATAAAACATCAACCATTTTTTCAAGGGTTATTTTTCCTTTAACAACACCTTCCGAATGCATCAGCATTAAGAGGGTCTCAATCCCGGGGGCACCGTTTGGAATCTTCCTGTAATCATCTGTCCCATTCATGTCTTTTTTGCCGTTGAAATCAAAGGGGCAATGGTCTGTTGCAACAACCTGGACATCACCCTGGTTGATACCGTCCCAGAGAGCCTGATTGCTTTCTTTTGTTCTTAATGGCGGAGACATGACATATTTTGCACCATTAAATCCTGATTCTTTATACAGTTCTTCATCTAAAAGCAGATATTGGGGGCAGGTTTCTGCAAAAACATTGATTCCCTTATCCCTTGCTTCTTTAACCCGGGCCAGGCCCTCTTTGGAGGAAAGATGACCAATATAGATCCTGGAATCTGTCATCTCAACCATTTTGGCGGCCCTGGAAACAGCCTCTTCTTCGGCAATATTAGGACGGCTTTTTGCATGATAATAAGGTGTCAATGTACCTGCTTTTTCAAACTCTTGATTTAAATGATCAATAATATGGACATTTTCCGCATGGACCTGTACAAGCCCCCCATATTTTTTGGTCTCCTTGAGCAGGCGTATCATTGTTGCATCATCGACCCTGAAATCATATACCATGAAAATTTTAAAGCTGGGCGTTCCATATTCCTGGATAGCCTTCTTAATTTCGTCAATGACTTCCGGTCTTGGATCCATAATAGCCGGGTGAAGGGAATAATCCACTGCGACTTTATCTTTTGCCCAGGATTTCTTTCTTTCAACGGCCTGGAAAATAGATTCTCCTTTTTGCTGAAGATCAAAATCAACCACACAGGTCACGCCACCACAGGCGGCTGCAATAGTGCCTGTTTCAAAGTCATCCTGGGCCGAGGTTCCCATAAAAGGCATGGACAGATGGGTATGGGGATCAATGGCGCCTGGTAATACATATTTTCCCTTTGCATCAATAATTGTCTGGGCTGCAATATCTAAACCAGCACCTATGGTTTTTATTTTACCATCTTCAACATATACATCTGCTGTATAACTGCCCGTGGAAGTTACAACCAAACCGTTTTTTATTAATAGTGACATCTTAAATTCTCCTTGTTTATGAGGATATTAAATATTGCTGTTAAATGGCTGAAATTTAATCTGGGTTTCCAAAGATCTGTCCATTACGCTAGCATCCTGCCTTTTCCACGTCCCGGGCATTTCTGTATAGGAAATAATGCCGGAAACAGGGCAGACAAAACTGCATATCATACAGCTTAAACATTTATCTTCATTTAAAATTGGACGTCTTTTTTCATTGTCCCAGTCCAGTGCAAAACCAGCCGCATCCCTGCAGACTGTATAGCATTGGCCGCATCCCACACATTTGTCCAGATCATACTCTGCCCGGCCCTGTCTTTTCAGATCAAATTTGTCCGTTGTTGTAAGGTTGGGCAGGGCCTTGCCCACAAGGTCCTGAACCCTGGCAATATCTTTTTCATTCATGAAGTCGGTCAACCCTTCAATCATGTCCTCAACTATACCATAACCATAATGAATGATGCCCGTGGTTACCTGTATGGTTGACGCACCAAGAAGAATATATTCCAAAGCATCAATCCATGTTTCAATTCCACCGATACCAGACAGCGGCAAAGAGAGCTCTTCACACTTTGCCATATCTGAAATAAACCGCAGTCCTATTGGTTTAATTGCAGGGCCTGAAGTCCCGCTCACGGATCCTATCCCAAAAACATTTGGTTTTGGGATAAAACCATCCAGATCAATCTGAGAAATACCGCTTACTGTATTTATGGCGGAAATAGCGTCAGCCCCGCCTTGTTTTGCATAAATGGCAGGCTCGGTCATATCTGTAATGTTTGGGGTCATTTTTGCAATGACTGGTATGGAAACGCATTGTTTTACAGTGGCTGTAAATTTTTCAATAAGATCAAAGGCCTGTCCCACATGGTGGCCCGCGCCTTCCACTGCCATGTGAGGGCATGAAAAATTCAGTTCCAGCATGTCGGCGCCATTGTCCTCGGACACTTTGGCAAGATAGGCCCACTCATCATTGGAAAAACCCATGATACTGGATATAAGAACATGACCTGGATATTTTTTCTTTAAATATAAGAAATCCGTTAAATTATCTTTAAGCTGCCGGTCTGAGATCATTTCAACGTTCTGAAGCCCCACAAGCTTTTTATTGCCATAACCATATCCGTTCATACGGGGAGATGGATGAATAATGGGGGTTGTGTCTGAATTAAGGGTCTTGAATACAACACCGCCCCACCCTGCTTCAAAGGATCTGGCTACCATTTCAGCACTGTTTGATACGGGAGATGAAGAAAGAAGAAACGGATTTTTGAATTTTACGCCGCAAAACTCAATGGACAGATCAATATCTTTTTTATTCATTTTCACCCCTCCTTAGTTGTGAGTTTAGCACTTCTTCGAACCAAATAGCTGTCTATGGTAGCTGCCGCTGTTTTCCCATCATGAACCGCATTTACAACAAGAGCTGGGCCTCTTACAATGTCTCCTCCGGCAAAAATTGCCTGTTTTGAGGTCTGGCAATTGTCAAGCTCTGCTTTGATCAATTTTTTATCGTCAATATCAACTCCTGGATACAAATTGTTTGAAAGATCAAAGGCTTTATTACCAATGGCTTCCACCACCAGATCAATATCAAGAACCCATTGGGAATCTTTGACCTCAATGGGTGATCTTCTTTGGGCACCCTGGGCCTGTGATAATTGGGTGCGAACAAGTTTAATCCCGGATACTACACCTTTGTCATTTGTGAGGTAAGCCTTTGGCTGGTTAAGTATCAAAAAATGAATATTGTTCTCAAGGGATTCAATTTTCTCATCTTTTTCAGCCGGCATCTGGGAAAAGGATCTTCTGTATACCAGATAAACATCTTTTGCCCCGAGGCTTGCGGCAAACACGGCACAATCCATGGCAACAGAGCCACCTCCGATAACAGCCACTTTTTTATCTTTTACCTGATCTTTCAGGATATCCAGACGACCTGTATGGGGACTGGACAAAAACTCCACAGAATTATAGACACCTTCAGGTTTTTCATCAAAAATACTGGCTGCATCCCAAAGACCCGTTGCAATAAAAACCGCTTTAAAACCTTTATTAAGAAGATCTTCAGCCTCACCATCTTTTTTTATGGCATGGCCGCATTCAAATTTAACTCCAAGATTTATTATATCTTCAAGCTCTGTTTTAAGATACTCTTTGCTGAATCTATAGGAAGGAACCCCATACCGCAAAACACCGCCGGGCTC
>JAQICW010000145.1 GCA_027858355.1 Desulfobacula sp. | reverse complement strand
TTGGTGATGTGTGGAAATGGGCTGGAAAATACCGAAAAACAGAAAAGAATATTGGCATCCGGCATGTTGATATCCCGGTGGAGGTTCACAAGCTATGTGATGAGGCAGTCGGTTGGATTGAGTTTGATGCATACCCTCCGGATGAATTTGCTGTCCGGTTTCATCATCGGTTAGTTCTCATTCACCCGTTTTCCAATGGAAACGGTAGACACGCTAGATTGATGGCTGATCTTATATTGGAAAAGATATTCAACAAAGAACCTTTCTCCTGGGGAAGGGTCAATCTTGCTAAAACAGGAAATGTTCGTGCCATGTATATTAAGGCACTGAAAAAAGCTGACAACTATTACTATGAGGCGCTTTTAAAATTTGTAAGGTCATAAATTAATATTTCAACATCGGATTGAATTAGAAAATATAATTTTCCAGACTGATTTTTTTTAAAGAGGACTATTTGCAATTAATCTCAATTTTCAAAGAGGATAAGGACCCAAGACTATCCTCTGTGTCCACACATTATTAAAAAATAACCAACCACAATATACAGTACACTGTATCTCTTCCTCCCCAGGTGCAGCCATACTTTTTGTGGTTTCCAGCCTCCTTTTTGATCATAACCAACACATTTAATCCCAGCAAATTTATCAATCAATCCTGCATAGCTTCATTCTTATGAAGGACATCTGGTTTTCCAATGATCAAGGTTCTTCTGACAATACCCAGGGTTCTTTGTCCATGGATTCTGTTTACCATATTTTCGGTAAACTTTTCCGTTGACAGAGGACAGTCCAGTAAATGCGAGACCTTCCATCCGCAGGTTTCAAGCAATTTAGCATATGTTAACATCAGGATGGCGTTATCCGGGTCTTCATCAACGGCCGTGACCCCTTGGGAATCCCTGAAGTATGCATTTAGAAAGGTCGTGGGTGGAGGGTTTGGAATGCTTTCTTAAGAGACTAAAAAGATGTTTAAAAAAGGTTCTATTTCAGGCCGTGTTTTACAGAAGCTTTTTGAATTTTTGAGGGAATGTCGGTTAATAAAACCAGATCATTATTCAGAAAAGACCGCAATTCCAAGGGTTTTAGCAGATTTTTAAAAATTGACTCTACCTGTCCTACATATTTGTAGGACAGGCCCTGTTCAGGGGTTGAGCAACAGGCCAGTTGCCTGCTTTGCCCTATGGAACCTGCGGTTGACAGCAATTTATGCCCCTTTTCAAGGGGATTTTTCCTACCGTCAAAGCCGTGACGTTTTTGCCCCTTTTCACATCAATGATGCCAATGGCTGTTTTTATGGCCTGGTTCCGATAAACAAAGTTACAATGCCAAATGTCATTTGTTTGAATCTGATGTTTTTAAACCCTGCCTCTTTCATGATTTTTGAAAACTCTACGGGACTGGGAAAGTTTAGCACAGACTGGGGCAGGTAAGTGTATGCATTGTTGTGCTTTGAAAAAAAAGAGCCGATAATGGGAAGAATCTTTTGAAAATATAGAAGATATAATGAACGGAAAACTCCTTTTTCAGGTGTGGTTAACTCAAGAACAGCAAGCCTTCCTCCATTGTTCAGGACTTTGAAAAATGCAGAGATGGCCCTTTGTCGATCCATGATGTTTCTGATGCCAAAGGCAATAAAAACTGCATCAAAAATATTATGCTGAAAAGGGATATTAAGAGCATCTGCATTTAAGAGGGCAATATTTTGTTTATCCTGGTTTATTAATTTTTGTTTTCCAAGTCTTAACATGCCAAAGGAAAAATCAAGTCCAAAAATCCGGGAACAGCCCATTAGTTGAGAATTTACCTCCAAGGCAACATCACAGGTTCCGCAGGCCACATCCAGAACCAGACTGTGTTTTTGAAGCTTTACAGCCTTTACCATCTGGGTTCTCCAGACAATGTCCTGCCGCATACTTAAAAGGCGGTTTAAAAAATCGTATTTTGGCGCAATGCGGTCAAACATGTCTTTGACAAAAGCAAGTTCTTTATTCATCGTTGACAACCTGGATTTCTGAGTTAGTTTAAGATATTTATCAAGGCAGGTTGGAAAAATATCATAATAAAGGGAAGAATACAATAGAATGGTTGGAGCCCAGATGACAGAAAAACGTGACTATTATGAAATACTTGGCGTTGCAAAAGATGTTTCAAAGCCGGAATTAAAAAAAGCATATCGGAAGCTTGCCATTAAATACCATCCGGATAAGAACCCGGATAATAAAGAAGCAGAAGAAAAATTCAAAGAAGCATCCGAAGCCTATGAAGTGATCAATGATGATCATAAACGCCAGATTTACGATCAATTCGGTCATCGGGGACTTGAAGGTGCCGGTCATACAGGCCCCAGTGGATTTGAGGATATTTTTTCAAGTTTTGGTGATATTTTTGAAGATTTTTTTGGATTTGGTTCAGGAAGCAGTCGTGGTAACAGGGTTAGAAGAGGGTCTGATCTTAGGTATAACATGACCATAGATTTTATGGAGGCTGCCTTTGGCACTGAAAAGACAATTTCCATTCCAAAGCTGGATCTATGCGATAGCTGTAAAGGATCAGGATGTCAGGGAGGCACAAGCTCTGAGACCTGTTCCCATTGTCATGGGACAGGGCAGTTTATTCAGAGCCAGGGTTTTTTCAAGGTAAAGACCACCTGTCCTTATTGCAAGGGCCATGGGAGCATTATCCTTAATCCCTGTAGAAAATGCAGAGGGGCTGGCAGGGTTGAAATAACCCGGAAGGTTCCGGTGAAGATTCCGGCAGGAGTTGATGTTGGATCAAAACTTCGGCTGACGGGAGAAGGCGAAGCATCTCCTTCTCCTGAAGGGACTTCCGGAGACCTGTATGTGGTGATCAATGTCAAACCCCATAAATTTTTCCAACGGGATAACATGGATATTATCTGTGCCATTGACATTTCATTTATCCAGGCAGCACTTGGAGATGAAATTACCATTCCCACCCTGGTGGGCGAAGAAAAATTTAAAATTCCTAAAGCCACCCAGTATGGGGATGTTTTCAGGCTGAGAGGGGAGGGAATCGCCTCGCTTAGAACGGGCCGAAGAGGTGATCAGATTATCAAGGTTATAATAAAAACACCCACCAAGCTGAATCAAAAACAGATAAAATTACTGGAAGACTTTGACAAGCTTGATTCAAATAAAATATCAAACAAACTGAAAAATCTATTTAAGAACCTTTAGGTTAACTTAAAGGACCGACTATGTTTGAACTTAAGGTAAAAACTCGTTTTGCAGGTGCCCATCAATTGACAATGGTGGGGCAAAAATGTGAAAATTTGCATGGGCATAACTGGCACATCGAAGTTTGTGTTACAGGAGAAAAATTGAATTCAGCCGGTGTGCTTGCTGATTTTGGTGATATAAAAAAGGTCGTGAGAGAGGTTGTCAAAGGAGAACTGGATCATAAATTTTTAAATGATCTCAAAATGTTTGAGGGTGTACAGCCTACATCAGAGCGCATTGCCGTATATATTGCGCAAAGAGTGCAGGCACTTTTAGATCAGGGCCAGGGTGAAGAGATAAGAGTTTCAAAAGTCATGGCCTGGGAATCAGATGATGCCTGTGCCACCTATTTCCCCGAGCGATAAGCATGGAGTAATTATGCCTTCCCTAACCATTTACAATTCACAATTCACCATTAATAATCCGTTTAGCCGGGATAATACCTGTTGCCGCAGCCGATACAATATTGCCTGCAACCCCTGGGCCGTCCCCTGCCACATACATCCCTTTAATGCTGGTTTCAAGATAATTGTTCGATTCCACCTGTGTGGCAAAGAATTTTATTTCCGGCGCATAAAGCAGGGTCTCATCGTTGGAGACACCAGGAATAACTAAATTCAAGGATTCCAGACCTTCCCTCAGGTTCGTCAAAATTCTTTCAGGCAAAGCCATGGCAATATCACCGCAAACTACATTGGTCATGGTCGGTTCTCTATACCCTTTTCTGATCCTGTTCAAGGTCGAACGTCTTCCTCGTTTTAATTCTCCAAACCGTTGTAAAATAGGTTTACCACCGCCAATAATGGTGGCCAGCCTCCCAATGGATTCGCCATAGGCCTGGTTATCCGTGACAGGCTCTGTTAAAACCACCTTTGAAAGGAATGCAAAATTTGTGTTTGATGATTTTTTATCTGAATAGGCATGACCGTTTACACAGACAAATTCCTTGTAGTTTTCAAGGGAAATAAATCCGCCCTGATTAGTGCAAAAGGTTCTGGTCTGGTCATCATAAGTGGGTGTCTGAATAAAAAAAGTCGGATCATAAATAATATTACAAAGGTCATCCATAATGTCATTATGGACCTCGACTCTGACCCCGACTTCTATTCCTCTCTGACTCAGTTTGATCCCGTGTTTCAGGGCAAGGGAGGCCATCCAGTTTGCCCCGATTCTACCGGGAGCAAGAATAACATTGGAAGCCTCATATTTGGCTTTATCTGTTATAACTCCATGAATGTTACCATCTTTTTCAAGGATATCAATTACTGTTTCCCTGGTTTTTATCTCAAGCCCTTTTGTCTGGATATACTTGGCCATCCCTGCAATATAGGTTGGTAGGTTGTCTGATCCTAAATGCTTTTGCTTGATCAGCAAAAGGTCAATTCCAAAGCGTTTTGCCTCCTTTCGAATTTGTTTTGCCTCTTCCATGTTGGTGGGGAAAACAGGCCCGTCCATTTTGAATTTTGTAAAAATCTTTTCTGTTTCATCAATCAGATCCTGGGCAGAATTCAAAGACATAAATTGAGTTAAGTCTGTTTTTCCAAGCCTGGGAATGAAATTAAGCTTGCCATCCGAATAAAGGCCGGCACCGCCGATTCCGGACAGAATATTGCAAGGATCGCACTGGATGCATTTTTGAAGATTATGATTTGGGCATTTTCTTTTTAAGGGGCTTTTGCCTTTTTCGATTAATAATACATTTAACTTGGAATGTTCCGTTAAATAATAGGCCGCAAAAAGCCCGGCAGGACCACCGCCCACGATAATTACATCATACGCCATATATCACCCAAATATTAAAAATTAGAATCATATCTTAATAAACCGGTTTCATAATGATAGCAAGCCTCTTTTTTTGTATGAGAAAATATATGAAAAAGTTTAAGGGAAAGCGCAAATACTTGCCAAGAAACTTGTATGTTGTTATACATTGCGTTTAAATGGTATGGATAATATGAAATAAAAGCTTGAGGTTTATAAATTGGGTGAGAAAAATAAGGGCAGATTTATTGTTTTTGAAGGCCTTGACGGGTCTGGAAAAAGTACTCAGATAAAGAATATATCTAAGCGGCTGGAGATCTTGGGAAATAAGATCTATTCAACCTTTGAACCCACTGACGGCCCAATTGGATCACTCATCCGGCAGATGCTTTCAGGAAAAGTTGCCACGGATCAAAGAACCATTGCCTCCCTTTTTGCAGCGGACAGGACAGATCATCTGGTGAATCAAGAAAATGGGGTTTGTTTGAAAGTCGACCAGGGTGAGATGGTATTATGTGACAGGTATTATTTTTCATCCTATGCATATCATGCCCAATATATTGATATGGAATGGGTGATCCATGCAAATTCCCTGAACGCAGATATTTTAAGGCCTGATGTGACTATTTTTATTGATGTTGATCCAGATCTTTGTTTTGAGAGAATAAAATCAAGCCGCAGCAATTTTGATATGTATGAGAAAATTGATGTCATGAAAAAAGTCAGAGCCAACTATTTTCAAGCCTTTGATGTATTGAAGGACCTCGAGAAAATCATCATCATTGATGGCAACACCACCATGGAAAGGGTTGAAGATAAGATTTTTAATGAAGTTAAAAAGATTATTAAAGGTTATTCGAAAATTTGAGCCTGACAAAGGAATTGGGAAGATTGCCGGGTTTTTTCGGGCACTGAATAAGCTAAAGGCAGACAAAAGATATGGGAGCGAACAATAAAAAAAGAGTTTGTGTCATTGATGGCCAGGGGGGTGGCATAGGGTCAGCTATTATTAAGAAACTTAAAGAGCGGTTTGAAGAGAGGATAGAAATCATAGCTCTTGGAACCAATGCCATTGCCACGGCCCAGATGCTGAAGTCAAAAGCAAATAAAGGGGCTTCCGGCACTAATGCCATTGTTCAGACTGTACAAAAGGCCGATGTCATTATCGGGCCTGTGGGGATCATCATGCCCCATGCAATGATGGGAGAGGTGACACCGCTTATGGCAGAAGCCATATGTTCTGCTGATGCAAAAAAAATTCTTCTGCCTTTGACCCAGGAAAACCTGGAGATTGTCGGGGTGAGCGGGTTACCCCTGCCTCAACTGGTAGATGAACTATTGGATAAACATTTATTTTTTTTATAATATAAGGAGTGATGGTGTAATGTGTGAGGCAAATGCATATTTACTTGAAAATGACGGCACGCCTGGCGAGTCTGGCAAGCCTGAAGAAACATTGTTAATGGAAGCAGTTGACAGGGTTGAACCGGATGAAGACGGCATCCTTCTTGTCTCTATCTTTGGTGAACAAAAATTTATTAAAGGCCATATCCACTCATTATCATTGGTGGATCACAAGATATATATTAAACAATCAATGCTATCAACTTAAGTGGCTTTATGATTAATCACCATGAAAGAGCATGAAGCTTTTTTTTTCATGCTCTTCATGGTAAAATTAATTGATTACCAGCCCAGGGTCAGATAATCGTGTATTGAGTCGGCTGAAGCCCGACCCGCACCCATGGCCATAATAACTGTTGCAGCACCCGTTACAATATCTCCCCCGGCCCAGATACCTTTTTTAGAGGTTTTTCCGTTTGCAGGATCAGCAACAATATTGCCCCATCTGTTCAGGGCAATATCAGGTGTTGAATTTGTGAGCAGAGGATTGGCATTTGAACCCACGGATACAACCACAAG
>JAQICW010000131.1 GCA_027858355.1 Desulfobacula sp. | reverse complement strand
CTTTGTTCGATCTGCTTTCTGGTTAAATCAACGGTGATGTGTTCCTCTTTTGTGTCCACCCCTGCTAAAGAATACGGGGAAATCAGCACCTGCCTTTCCTGAAGCCAGCTGCCCGTGTCGGCCACCAGGTAGCGGACTGTCCAGTGCAGGTCATCAAAATAAAATTCCTTGACCTTCCCTATGTCTCCGTCAAGGCTGTTCAATTTGTACCCCTTTAGTGTTTTGGCTTTGTTGAGCATAATAATATTCCTTTTCTAAAGTTTCCCGTTTGAATTCCCGGTTTTGTCTTTCATGCATGATTACAAATCATCCTTCCGGGTCGCCGGTTATCTTTACATAATAGAGCAATCATCGTGCCAGGGTTCAAAATCCCGGGGTTACTTTACCCATGATATTGATTTTTCAGCACAAATAATCTCAACTTGCAGTTTCAACACAGTCATCAGCAACCCAATACAAAAGGTCATATACACTCAAAAGGTCATATATAGCCTTTTTTTATAAGGTCTTTAATGGTGTCCTTGAGAAGCATTTTTGCTGATTCTCCATAAAGAAGTCCGTCGGATGCTGGACCCTATGATAAGATGCAAATACTGTAACGGTTTTTCACATCCTATTTTTTTCACAAATTCGTTATATTGTTTATAAAATCAACGTATTATAAAATTATTATTTCAATAGCATAGTGGCAAAATACTGTAACGCTTTAATTATTTATCAATTTTTACAATGGTTTAATGCGATTTTATAATAATTTCACACAATGGTTTCGGGCAAGTCTGTGTTTATAAATTTTGATAAAGAAGAGTTGCAAAAAAAATAGACCACTCTCAAGGAAGGCAAACGGAATAGTCTATAAAGGTATTACAGGTTGGGCTAACCTTTTATGGCCTTATTGAGGAGGAAGATCGGCAATAAATTCCAAGGCAAGGTTGATGTCAACAAATTGATAATTCAATTCTTTTGCTCTATCCCGGCAGTCGGTACATATTTCTTTAAACTTACGCATATCACCTTTGACTGCCATATAAATCTGCTCAATAGCTTCCTGTTGCATGTCCTCGTATTCAGCAATAAATTTTTCCACCACAATGGGATATAAAATAAGAGTTTTCAGACGACTGAGTATATCTGGGTGCTCACTGGTCAAAAAAGTTCTGACCTTGGGTAATCCGGCAAATATAATGGGAACACCTGCATCAATAATTCGTTTAAAATAAGGCCACACCCGAGGATCAAGATCATTTGCCTCATCTATTATAATAAAGCAGCTGGACAAGCGGCATATCATTTTTAAATATTCAGGGGTTCGTCGGTAAGTGGCTTTTGTATCATAATTCAATTCCTTTAAAATGGAAGATAGGGTCTCATGTATGTTGAACAGAGACTCTACCCAGACTGCATGAAGTTTTTTGGGGTGTAATAATTCTAAAAACCGGGTTTTGCCCGCACCGAAATCCCCTTCAATCAATACACTTTGCCCGCGGTAAATTCGATTATATGTAGCGGTCAAATAAGAGACACGACGTTTGTCGCTGATAAAATCTTCTTTCATATTATATTTCTCCATGGGAAGCATAAGGAGCCACATGGGTCCTTCGTTGATGATTTTGGCAGTCAAGAACAAATGCATTGAACAGTGCTAACCCTTTTCTATCATCGGGCTGCCTCATTTTTGTTTCATAGGCTGTGTATCTTTTCTGGTTATGGTTAAAAATTTGTTTTACCAGTACCAGGGAAAGACCCTTGTGATAGATTTCAATCAAGGGCGGGCGATCAACCACCATGCTGTGCTGCTCCAAAAAGGCTATGATCTGGTCCAGCTCATTTGCCTCGGGTTGTGCAGCTAATGATCCAAGCGGTTTCTCAAAAGGTTTTTTGGCAAGAGCTTCTGCCAAAAGAATCCCATTATCCTTGGGCTCAAAAATATAAAGCTTATCATTGTATCGGGATATCTGCACTGGTGTGCTTTTATGGCTGCTGAATAAGTCAGAGCCAAGGGTTACATAATAATCCTGGTTGTCATGCCTGATGGTTTTCTTTTTTGATACAGTGGCTTTTATTTTTTGAAAGCCATATTTCATATACTCTTTTACCTGGCCAGGATTAAAGGTAAGGGTATCAATCCCGGTTGAGAAAAATTTGGCAAGCTTTTTATCCGGGACCCAGGCTGTGACCTTTCCATTTTCACTAAAATAGTGTTTTGTGCTGTTGTGTTCATGGCGATACTCTTCCATCAACGGACTTTCTTTTAAATCATGAAGAGTGATATCAAGACAGGTAATAGTAATTTTCTCTTTTTTCCCATGACTAAAAATATAGCCTGGCACAGTCTTGGCAATCCTGTCCTCAAACGACTTGATAATCCTGATTTCAAAATTATGAAGACTGCGATGGGAAGACTCCAGGTGGGCCTTGTCTTTTGGAGAATTAATCCTTGAAAAATCAGACCCCATATAAAATCCATTCGGGGTTGAATGTTTTATATTCAAGGCATTAATAGCCCGTTTAAGGTTTAAAAAGCCCTTGGCATTATCCGGTCTGATACGGATTTTCTTTTGGGGAAACGGTGTGCTTAACAAAAATTGGGTAAAAAGATCCACTGAGTTCCAGCTGCTTTCGCTAAAATAAGCATCCAGAATAAACATATGTCGTGATCCTGTATCGTAAAATTCGATTACCTGGGGCTTTTGCCAATGGCCATTATTGTTTCTGATTTTCAAATATCGAAATTTACAGCCATCCATCTGGATCAGATCAAACACCGGTTCTGATTTAAAGCTGTTTTTCATTGGAACATCATCTTCAAAATCTGGCTTGTTCAGATAAGATTTAAGATTCTCACGTTTGACACAGCGTCTGAGAGCATCAAGAGAGATTGACCTGTTAATCTCTTTTTCAAGCCAGTGGTGATAATTTTTAATGGTTCTTGCTTTTTGTGTAATAAATATAAATCCCTGGCTTGACGGATCACAGGACGCTATGACCATTTCCTTAAAACGCTTTTTGGTCTGCTCGTCAAAAGAACGGGGACGGCCACTGCATCTTCGGCCCTCCATAATACCTTTTTCTGCCAGCAGAAGGGGCTCGGGGAGGATGCCGGTTTTCTTATATTGATCTTTGTAATATTTTTTACTCCTTCGTTTGGCAGAACCACTTTTGTTCATGATCTTTTTGTGTAGCAACAGATGAAAGCGGTCATCCAGTGTCAGGTTACGTGTGACCTTTAGGTTATCATTGTCCATTGCCAGGCCCCTTTGATAAAATTTTTTCTCGGATAACTGAGGTCCACAATAGTCCGGCCTGGCGGGACGTTTTTTGCCAGTGATCATGTTGTGCAATACGAACCTGTTCCAGCATGCCCAAAACAGCATCCATATACTCTCTGCTGACTTGATCGGTTAAATCAACGGGCTTGCCCTTATCGGCCGACTTGCATGCAACGATGAACTTTTTGATATTTAATGCTGTACTTTCCATGCCGGTATTTAAAAAATTCTTCCAGACTTTACGCTGTTCAAAGGAACTTAATTGCACCAGGGGCCGTGCCTGGGACTCATTTGCGGGAAGAATGTCTCCAATTGGAGACAAATTGCAAATAACCTTATAGGATTCTATCATACGGTATGCTTGGGCCCTGCCCATATCCCAGCGGGCTTTGGTGTAAGCTTCAAAAGTCTCAAAAAGAATCAGTTTGTACAAACGGCTATCTCTTATCTCTTTCAAGGCTTTTCCAATTTTATGGAAATGACACTGATTACGGGCAATGAGATTTTCCAAATGTGTTAATCGATCATGCTGCATTGTTACAATCCTTTCGACATGGGGTGGTTGATACTGACCAAAAGGTCATTCAATCTTTTTTTCAGCAGCTTTTTCAAAAAAAGGACGCTATCTTTAAACCCGAATTGATTGACTTTCATGACAAGATCAATGGTATTAAGGTTCTTTTCACATCGAAAGCATCGGGCCAGGTTTGTAGCCGGGTTTATTGCCGTCTGAAATTCATTACAGAACGGGCACAAAAAACGGAAAACACCTTCACTGATCTTTGATGGTATCTGCAGTTCGTCTTTAATCAACATATCCACAGGGATGGCATTTCTTAATTCAAACAGTTCTTGGGATGAAAATTTTTTCATCAGTCACCTCACATTTATCAGGATTACTAAATGCCTTTTTATATCAGAGTTAAAACCTGATGTCTGTTGCCTCTTAAACTGCCATACGGATTACTTTGTTTGTATCTTTTATGTTTTCAATGACTTACATCCATGATGCCTCTTAAACCCAAAGTTCGATTACTTTGTCAGGATCTCCATTAATTACAAGGGCTTGATTTAGGGCGTCTAAAAACATGAAAAAACTTTGCTCACTTTTTGGACCCGGTATATTTTCCAAAAACTCCATGTTGATCGAGCTATAAGGTGACTTTCAGGAGGTCCAAAAAGTGAGAAAAAATATAATCGTAAAAGGGGCGTTTTTGGACACCCTAGGCTTGATTCAATCATGTCTCTTAAACTCCTTAACTGATTAGTCGGGTGATTCAAGACTCAAATTCTCATTTTTTTATGTGAACCCGGCAGTCCTGCCATTGGCTTGATTTATAATCTGATAGGTCAAATATTGGATAATGATCGCAGGTTTTATTCCAAATTCATTGGCAATGATCTCCCAAGGCAGAACAGGTTTTGTTTTACGTAGTGGTGCCAATTGTTCCAGGGAAACCTGATGTTTTTGGCATTGTTTATCCCGCTTGTTCTCAACTGCTTCTATCTTCTCACCCAGATAGTTGTTTTTAAACTGATCCTTGTTTTTTTTATTCCATTTTTCACATTGTCTTCGGTGTTGCTCATTCATGCAGTCAGGAGCACCACATGTTTTTTGACGTCCCTTTTGGCGCACATCCGGCTGAAACCATTTTCTGCAAATACAGCAGGGTCGTTTCC
>JAQICW010000110.1 GCA_027858355.1 Desulfobacula sp. | reverse complement strand
CGCTGCTTTTTTCGGACCGGACAGCCTGGTTCATTTTGATGCCACATCGCTGAATATCAGTGGCGATCGGCTTTATCAGATGGATAAATACGAAATGGCGACAAAAGAATATCAAAAAGGGCTTGAAATCGAACCCGATAACATTAACCTGATAAACAGTCTCGGGGTGTGTTTCGGTGTCATGGGAAAACTTACCATGGCAAAACTTGAATTTGAAAAGGCCATGAAGATAAATCCGGATGAACTAATCGTGATTTACAATATTGGCCTTCTTTATCAAATTGAAGGAGATATAGACAAAGCCATCCTTTATTTGCAACAAGCCCAGGGCAGTGATTTGTCTGTTTTTGAAGTCGAGCTTTTACTCGGGAATTTGCTAATTAAAAAAAAGCATCATGACCAGGCCTTAACCCACCTTGAAAAGGCAAGCCGGATAAACCCGAAATCAGGGCTGACTTTCCGAATGAAGGGTGAAATTTATCTGGAGAAAAACCTGCCTGAAAAAGCTGGCTGGGAATTTAATACTGCCATCAAGCTGAATCCCAGTGATGCCACCTCTTTGTCTGGATATGCAAAATCCCTTGAACTTCAGGGAAGAAACCTGACCATTGCCCTTACCCTTGCACAAAAAAGTATTGCCATTGAACCTGACAATAAACAATTTAAAAAAAGGTTGGGAACCATCCAGAAAAAAATAAAAGATGCCTGCCTTCCCCCTCAAAAAAAATTAAAACAGCATCATTAAACAGATTAAAAGAAAGCAAATTATGAAAAACCTTATTCAACAATCGGTTGAAGACAGTATCACTGCAAAAAAAATAATTTTTGCAAAACATATGGAACAAATAGAATCCTGTGCTGCCATGATGGCCCTGGCCTTTAATAAAGGCAGGAAAATACTTTTATTTGGAAATGGAGGCAGTGCGGCAGATTGCCAGCATATTGCCGCTGAATTTGTCAACAGGTTCCAGATAGAAAGAAAACCGCTGTCGGCAATTGCGCTTACCACTGACACATCCATTATCACAAGTATCGGCAATGATTATGCCTTTGAAGATATATTTTTCAAACAAATCCAGGCGCTGGGGAACAAAGGAGATATTGCCCTTGGCATCTCAACTTCCGGCAATTCTCCCAACGTTATAAAAGCAGTAGAAGAAGCAAAGGACATCGGCCTTTCCATTATTGGTTTCTCAGGGAATAAGGGCAAATTAAAAGCCTTAAGCGATATCCCCTTTTGCGTTGATTCAGACTCAACAGCAAGAATACAGGAAGTTCATATCCTGCTGGCTCACATCTTATGTGACCTGACAGAAAGGATTCTTTTCAATGAGTGATTCATTTAAACACCTGGATTACAGCAGACTTAAAACCTATTCCATAAAGGAGAGAATAAGCAAGGTTGATTGTAAAGATTTTTCAACGCCATGGAAAAAAGGCCAACGGTTTTCAGCTTTTCTTAACACCCTGCCATCAATCCTGGCAGGGAATGATCTTCGATATGTTATAAAAGCCATCAGCAGTGCTGCAAAAAACAAAAAACAGGTCTATTTTGCCATGGGCGGCCATGTCATAAAAACAGGGATGTCTCCGATTATCATTGATCTGATGAAAAAAAATGTGTTTACCATGATCTCCATGAACGGATCAGGCATTATCCATGACCTTGAAACTGCCATGATGGGAAGGACCTCGGAAGATGTTGCCCAGTCCCTTGGTAGCGGCAGCTTTGGCATGGCAAAAGAAACATCAAGTTTTCTCAACCAGGCCATTAAAAATGCAAAAATCCAATCCATTGGACTGGGAAGGGCTGTTGGGAACATGATCCTTAAAGAAAATCTTGAGTTTAAAGATTTAAGTTTAACAGCATCAGGCGCTGCCCTTGATATCCCTGTAACCGTTCATGTGGCCATTGGCACAGATATCATCCACATGCACCCTGATTTTGATGCTGCCGCCTGTGGGGCAGCATCCCATTATGATTTCAAATGGTTTGCCTCAAATATTAGTAATTTAGAAAAAGGGGTATTTATTAATGCTGGCTCTGCCGTCATCATGCCGGAAGTCTTTCTAAAGGCCATCTCTCTGGTCAGAAACCTGGGCCACAGTCTTGATGATTTCACAACGGTCAATCTTGATTTCATCCGTCATTACCGACCCATGACCAATGTGGTAAACCGCCCTACCCTTGGTAAAGGCAGAGGTTTCAGCATTGTCGGACACCATGAAATCCTGATCCCTCTTATTGCCGCAGGTGTGATTGAATCTCTCTGAAAAAATACAGCCTTGAAAATCTTCAATTAAATCCTTATATTAACGAGTTAAAATAAATAAAATAAAAATGAGGTCATTAAATGCCAATCTATGAATATAAATGCAAGGCTTGTGATAAAAGATTTGAAACCCTGGTTATGGGTGGCTCAACACCTGAATGTCCTTCTTGCAACAGCCAGGATCTGTCACGGCTGATGTCTGCCTGCGGGTTTATATCAAAATCATCCGGCCCTGGCAATGAAACAACTGTTAAATCATCGAGTTCATCTGCATGCGGGAGCTGTTCATCTTCCAATTGTTCTTCCTGTGGGGTTTGATAAAATTTTATGAAAAAAAATATATGCATCGGTACAAGAGGAAGCCAGCTGGCTTTGTGGCAGGCTCATTTTATAAAATCGGAAATTGAACATCTTTCCCCTGATCTTATTGTTGAAATAACGATCATCAAAACAACTGGAGACATGATCACGGACCGGCCACTTGCCATGGTTGGGGGAAAAGGGCTGTTTGTCAAGGAAATCGAAGCAGCACTTTTAAACAATGATATAGATATTGCTGTCCACAGCATGAAGGACATGCCAGGTGAGCTGCCTTGTGGCCTTATTATTGGCGCCATACCAAAAAGAGAAAACCCCTTTGACGCTCTCATTTCAAAAGACAATAGCCTGTTAACCGATTATAAAAAAGGGGCAAAAATAGGCACTTCAAGTCTCAGGCGTGCCTCCCAGATCAAGCATATCCGGCCGGATGTCATTATTGAATCCATCCGGGGCAACCTGGACACTCGGATTAAAAAACTCAAAGCCGGGGACTATGATGCCATTGTGCTTGCTGCAGCAGGCCTTCGCCGTCTGGGACAGGACAGCGAAATCACAGAATACCTGGATGAAACTATAATGATTCCAGCAGTGGGACAGGGAGCCCTTTGCATTGAAACAAGAGACCATGATGATGATATTACAGCAATCATGAAAAAGCTGGATCATCGTGACACTCGGATCTGTGTAACAGGCGAGCGTGCATTTTTAAAACAGATAGAAGGCTCCTGCCATATTCCAGTGGCCTGTTTTGGAAAAATCAAAGGAGATGATGTGTTGCTGACAGCCGTTGTTGCCTCGGAAGACGGCAAAGAATTAATCAAAGAACACATTCTTTCCCCAATCAATAAGGTGGAACATTCTGGTAAGGCTCTTGCCGACAAGGTCCTTGAAAAAGGCGGAAGAAAAATATTGGAGCAATTGAATGAAAATGACAGATAAAACAGGCACTGTATATCTGATTGGTGCAGGCCCGGGTGATCCAGGCCTTTTAACCATTAAGGCAAAAGAATGCATAGAAACAGCAGATGTTGTGGTTTATGATTATCTTGCATCTCCTTTTTTACTGAATTATGCCAGAAGCGATGCCCAGATTATTTATGTGGGGAAAAAAGGCGGGGACCACACCCTTTCCCAGGATAAAATCAACCTATTGCTGGTGGACAAGGCCAAACAGGGGTTTGACGTAGCCAGGCTGAAAGGGGGTGATCCTTTTGTATTCGGTCGGGGTGGTGA
The DNA here is from genome assembly GCA_027858355.1 of Desulfobacula sp. Next base: position 1,961 of record JAQICW010000110.1, on the reverse strand, counting down.
AGAGGCCCAGATGCTTTTAAGCCACAAAGTGCCCTATGAAGTGGTGCCAGGTGTTACCTCGGCAATTGCCGCACCTGCCTATGCAGGAATTCCTATAACCCACAGGGACCATACGTCGTTTGTATCATTTATTACCGGCCATGAAGATCCCACAAAAAAAGATACCTCCATGCAATGGGATGTATATGCAAAATCCAATGCAACTCTTGTATTTTTAATGGGGGTTAAAAACCTTGAAAATATTGTAAAAAATCTGATTAAACACGGCAAACCATCCGATACCCCTATTGCTCTTGTCAGATGGGGTACCACAGCCAGGCAAAAAACTGTCACAGGAACCCTTGCAACAATTGTTGAGCGTGTTAAACAGGCTAAACTAAAATCCCCAGCCATTATTGTTATCGGTCATGTGGTATCTTTAAGGGATGAACTGGCATGGTTTGATAAAAGACCCTTGTTTGGAAAACGTATTGTGGTTACCAGGGCCAGGGCCCAGGCAAGTGACCTTGTGTCAAAGCTCTCCAAACTTGGGGCACTTTGCATTGAAATTCCCACCATCCAAATCGTTCCGCCTGAAGATACAGCCCCTTTAAAAAAATCCATTGAAAATATAAAAGATTATGACTGGCTTGTTTTTACCAGTGTCAATGGTGTGAAGTTCTTTTTTGACACCTTATTTGATATGGGCCTTGACGTGAGAGTCTTGGGACACCTTAATTTTGCATGCATCGGTCCTGTGACAAAGGAACGGCTGAAAAATTACGGTATTTTAAGTGATATCCTGCCAAAGACCTATAGGGCGGAAAGTGTGATTGAGGCATTTTCAAGGGTTGACATAAAGGATAAAAAGGTATTACTGCCAAGGGCAAAACAAGCCAGAACCATTCTACCTGAAGAATTGACAAAAATGGGGGCTCAGGTTGATGATGTTGTTGCCTATGAAACCAAGCTCAATTCTGATGGGAAAAAGGAGCTTATCTCGCTTTTGGAAGACAATGAAATTGATGCCATAACCTTTACCAGCTCTTCCACTGTGACTAATTTCATGTCCCTGCTTGAATCAAAAAATGCTAAAAAATTGTTAAAAAATGTAGTGACCGCCAGTATCGGGCCGATCACCTCAGATACAGCAAGATCTCTTGATATTGAACCTGACGTTGAAGCAAAAGACTTTACCATTCAAGGACTTGTGAATTCATTGCTGGCATACTATGAAGGAAAATAAAAAATGATCGCCGGAAACCGCCCCATTAATTATCTTCGCATCTCAGTCACTGACCGGTGTAATTTCAAATGCCTGTACTGTGTTCCATCCACACCATTCTCTGTTATTGAGCATGACAAGATTGCCAGGTACGAAGAGATCCTCAGAATTACCAGGCTTGCCTGCGAACTTGGCATAACAAAAGTCAGGATTACCGGGGGAGAACCTTTTGTCAGAAAGGATATCTTTTCATTCCTGGAACGTTTGTGTGCCATTGAAAGTCTTAAAGACATTTCCATTACCACAAATGGGTCATTGTTGACCCGGGAAAAAATAAAAAAACTCATCGCCCTTGGAATCAAACGCTTGAATTTCAGCCTTGATACCCTGGACCCGGTTAAATTTGCCCGGATAACCGGCCGGGATAGATTCCAGCAGGTCAAGGACTCTATTTTTTCTGCCCATGACCTGGGAATATCACCTGTAAAAATCAATACTGTCATTTTAAGGGGAATTAATGATGACGAGATTGAAGATCTGACAGCCTTAACAATAAACCATCCCTTTCATATCCGATTTATTGAATACATGCCCATGGGAGATTCAGCCGTTGAAAAACAACAACAGATATTAACCCGGGAAATTCAAGACAAAATAGAATCCAGGTTTGGAAAGCTTGTGCCTGTCAAACGTACTGCCAATGACGGCCCTGCAAAAAAATACCAGATTGAAAATGCCAGGGGAATTGTTGGGTTAA
>JAQICW010000041.1 GCA_027858355.1 Desulfobacula sp. | reverse complement strand
TTATTTTTTTTAACCGCACTACAATCTTTTGCACTTAAACTCATCGATGGATGCGTCTAAGATATTACGTTCAAGCTGCATATTGGGTTTCCACCAAACAGCATGATCTCTTTGCCTTTTAGCGAATTCTTGCTGTGCATTTATTATATTGTCTTGCGGTTTTTGTGTAAACATAGGAGAGATTCCAGCAGTAGACACAATATTTGCATCCTTTCTTAATCTGTCTTTATCGAGAATGCCGTTTTCATTAAAATAAAAATAATGATAGATAGCACGTATAACTCCAATTGGTTTTCGATTCTCAAGCCGCACACCTATCTCGGCAGCACGAACGCGCTTTCCCGCAAATCTTTCGATTTTATCCTCATCCGTGCCTTTTAGTAAACGTTCAAATTTATTGATTGGCACTCGAAGTATCTCATCGCCCTCTGTAATAATAAAAATTCTTATAGATGCAGAACTCATATGGCTACCCCATTCGGTATTTTATATAGATAGGATTAGTTTTTTACGTTTTCTTTTATCCATTTTTTTTAAACAATTATGTTCACCAGTTTTATAAACTTATTCTAAAATGATAAAAAATACAATAATTTCCATTTTGGATTTATTATTAATAAGTGTAATAGCTCAGCTTTAAGCATTGCAATGAAAAAAAGAGTGTCTATTTTGATACCTGGAGCTTAAAAAAAATTGAAACTGATCTATCCATATTTTAAAAAAAATCTTAATAAAATACTATTGGGTATTTTATGCATGATTATTGTGGATGCCATGCAACTGGTCATTCCCCAGATAGTTAAACATGCTATTGACACCTTAAGCTCAGCCTCTTTTGACAAAAAAACTCTGATGTTTCAATGTGCATTAATTATTTTTCTGGGCCTTTTCATGGCAGTATTCAGGTATGGCTGGCGCAATCTTCTAATGATAAGTGCAAGAAATGTTGAAAAGGGCATAAGAGATGATCTGTTCAAACATATCCTGAGTCTGGACATGGCCTATTTAGACAAGGTTAAAACAGGCGATATCATGGCCCATGCCACAAGCGACATCAATCATATCAGGATGGCATTCGGTTTTGGTCTGATCGTACTTGTGGATACCATTCTTCTTGGCGGTGCCACCCTTGGCATCATGATCTGGACCCATCCAAAACTGACGGCCATTGCAATGATCCCAATGCCGTTTCTGATTTTTGCCACAAGAACCCTGGGGAAAAAAATGCATGCCTTTCATAAAACAGCCCAGGAATCCTATTCTCAACTTACCGAACTTGTAAGGGAGAGTTTTTTTGGCATCCGCATTATCAAAGTGTTCAATTTTGAGAGCATCATAAGCGATAAGGTTGAAAATGCTTCAGTAGATTATTTTAAAAAAAATCTTAAGCGTGTTTTTGTTACCGCCCTGATAAAACCTTTACTGATATTTTGTTTAAATTTGTCCACCCTGGTGGTTATATTTTATGGTGGTTTTCTTGTGATGCAACAGGTTATAACACCAGGTGAGCTTGTAGCCTTTTTTCAATATATTGGAATCCTGGCATGGCCTGTCATTGCCCTGGGATGGATGACCAATCTCTTTCAAAGGGGAATGGCATCATTACAAAGGATTAATACGCTTTTAGACTCAATGCCCGAGGTAAGCTCTCCTGAAAATCCAAATATCCTTCCAAAAGTTGCGGGAAACATCGTATTTGAAAATGTCAGCTTTGGCTATGATAAGGACAAAGCAATTCTTTCAAATATCAATTTTAAAATCCAACAGGGAAGTTCCATCGGCATCAGCGGCCCACCGGGTTCCGGGAAAAGCAGCCTGATCCAGCTGATTCCAAGGCTTTACAATGTAAGCCGCGGAAAAATCAGTATAGACGGCCTTGATCTGAATACCCTGGATCTTAATTTTCTAAGGCAGAATATTGCCCTGATGCCCCAGGAAGCCTTTCTTTTTTCAGGTACGATAAAAGAAAATATTCTCATGGGAAAAAATGTGGATAAAGAAAAACTTGATCAAATTATCCAGGTTTGCTGTCTGGAAGATACCATTGAAAAAATGCCTGAAGGGCTTGATACAATTGTTGGCGAAAGAGGTATCACCCTTTCAGGAGGACAAAAACAAAGGATTGCTCTTGCCCGGACATTGATGCGCAAAAAACCCATCATAATCCTGGATGATCCCATAAGCCAAGTGGACACCCATACCGCATCCAAAATTATTTTACAATTGAACCGGATGAATTTTAATGCCACTTTTATTATCATATCCCACAGGATCTCGGCTCTGGCATCCTGCGACACCATTTTTATACTGAAAAACGGTGAGATCAATCATTTTGGAACCCATGAAACACTCATTCAAACAGATCGTTTTTATAGAAAATCTTACCAGGTGCAGCAGTTTGAGGAGGGATATGAAAACTGATATTAATCCTCAAGAAAAAGAAATAACACTTGCGGATTTTAACGTAGCCAAAAAATTATGGCCTTTTATCAGGCCCTATGCATGGATGCTGATCCTGTCAATATTACTGGTCACCCTGGTCACTTTCTTTGAGCTGCTCATGCCGCTTTTTATTCAAAAAGCCTTTGATGGATTTATCGTTCCTGTTGGTCTTGAAAAAGGCATCCAGATTCTGGGCTTTAAAATTGAATCTTTTAAAACTTTTGGCATATTTTTTTCCATATTTATCCTGGCTTCATTTGTAATCGATTTTTTCCAGAGCCTTTTTATGGAATACACTGGTCAAAAAATCATACTAAACCTGCGTTGCGCTCTGTTCGCCCACATGACATTTCTGCCCGTGGCCTTTTATGATAAAAACTCAAGCGGCCGGCTGGTTTCCCGTGTGGCAGGTGATGTTGAAAACATGAATGAGATGTTTACCAGTGTCCTCATTTTTATCTTTAAGGATCTTATGCTTATGGCCGGCATTCTTTTGATCCTTTATACCATTGACATTAAACTGGCTTTTTACCTGTCCCTGTTGGTTCCGGTTATTGTGATCAGTATTGTTCTGTTTTCAAAAATTCTGCGCAATGCGTTTAGAACTATCCGACAAAAATTAGCTGAAATCAACCATAGTTTTTCAGAAGCCATTACCGGGATAAAAATCATCCAGACAACCTCCAGCCAGAATAATTTCATACAACGGTTTAAAAACCTGAATTTTGAACATTTCACAGCTACTGTGTTTCAGATAAAAATATTTTCCATATTCATGCCCTTTATCGGTTTCTTAGGTGTAGTGAGTGTTGCTATCATCATCTGGGGTGGAAGCTTTGGAGTTATTGAAAAATCTCTGACCTTAGGCGAACTTGTGGCCTTTTTAACTTATATGAAACTTTTTTTCAGGCCATTAAGGGAATTGTCTGAAAAGTTCAATCTGCTCCAGAGTGCTATGGCTTCGGCAGAAAGGATTGTCAACGTTCTCAACAATGATAAGGCAAAACAGCGAATCAGTAAGAACAGACAGGGGATTGATAAAATTTCCAGTATCGCTTTTGACCAGGTAAATTTTTCATATGACCAGAAAACAATGGTATTAAAAAATATTTCTTTTCATCTTGATCAAGGAAACTCCATTGGCATTGTAGGTCAGACAGGATCTGGAAAAAGTTCCATTATCAATCTGATCACAGGATTCTATAAAGCAGATGATGGAAATATTTTCATCAACAATATCAATAGCAATTCAATAAATATAAAAGATATCAGGAGTAAGACTGCTCTTGTCATGCAGGATCCGATTCTCTTTTTTGGCAGCATAAGGGAAAATATTAAGCCGGCTGGACTTTCTATGGATACGTTGAGGCTTGAAAAGGCATTATATGATGGAAACTGTGATTTTTTATTTGAAAAATTTTCAGGGCTTGATACATTGATCAAAGAAGGTGGCCGTCCATTATCCAGTGGCCAGAAACAACTTGTATGCATTGCCCGGGCATTTGCCTTTAATCCAGACCTGATCATTTTTGATGAAGCAACATCATACATGGATTCCCAGTCAGAACAAAAGGTTCATGATGCAATGAACAAGCTGATGAAAGGGCGGCTTTCCATTGTCATCGCCCACAGGCTTTCTACTGTAAGAAATTGTGATACCATACTTCTTTTAAGGGATGGGAAAATCAGGGAAAAAGGATCTCATCGTGAACTAGTTCGTTTAAAGGGTGAATATTACCATCTTTTAGAAAAAGAAAGGATCTAAGGGTTCACTCAAAAATAAATTACCAATTTTGGGAGTTGAGGCACCTGTCCGGTAAGTCCTGAAAACCAAGGCATATCAAGCATATACCGTGTTTTCAGGGCGCAGCCGGACAGGATGAATCGGCTTCCAAAATGTAAAGTTATTTTTGAGTGGGCCCTAAGGATTGGTTTACAGTTTTATAATCGTTCCCGGTTGATCAGGGCGAGCTACATGCAGGACAACATTTGAACCATTCAGGCTTTTTAAAATCTCTTGAACTGCTTTTTGAGGGCAGTTATTTTCTTCACTCAAATGCGCAAGAATGACATGTTTTAAGCCCTCTGTCCTGATTTCCGATAAAAGTATTCCAGCATCCATATTGGACAGATGGCCGGTCCGGCCTTTGATTCTTTGTTTGAGGTGCCATGGATAGGAACCATTAATAAGCATGTCAGGATCATGGTTTGATTCAAGGTATAAAATATGGCTGTTTTTCAAATGCTCTTTTACAAGACTTGTCACAATACCCAGGTCCGTTGCGATCCCTATTTTGTGGCCATTATATTCCAAGGTCAATCCGGCTGGATCTGTGGCATCATGTGAGGTGGAAAAAGGGCTTACCAGAATTTGATCGATTTCAAAGGGGGTGCCGCACTCAAAAAAACATAGGTCTTCGATTTTGCCAAGGTTTCGAGCTGCCTCATAGGTCTTTTGTGTAATATAAACAGGGAGTTTAAATCGACGGCTCAATATGCCGACACCTTTTACATGATCGGAATGCTCATGGGTGATGATGATGGCTGTAAGACTTTCAGGATTGATATTCAAGACGTTCAACCGCCGTTCAATTTCAATCCCTGAAAGACCTGCATCAATCAGAATGGAACTATTGCGGCATGACACAAAAAGACTGTTCCCCTTGCTGCCACTGGCAAGGGGACAGATACAAAATGAATTATTTGTCATCTTCTTTTGCTGCTTTATAACTCAGCTTTATTTTTCCATCCCGGGTAACATCAAGTACCTTTACAGGGATGACATCCCCTTCTTTAACCACGTCTGTGACTTTTTTGACTCTGTAGTCTGCAAGTTCAGAAATATGTACCAGTCCGTCAGTTCCCTGTTTAATATTTACAAAAGCACCAAAATCAGTGATTTTAACAACTGTGCCTTGATAAATGGCACCAATTTCAGGATCAAGTGCAATATCTGATACCATTTTTAAGGCAAGGGCGGCATCTTCTTCATTTTGTGCCGCAATCTTGACGATACCTGCATCATTCACCTCAATGACGGTGTTGGTTTCAGCCTGGAGCGCACGGATCACTTTTCCGCCAGGACCAATTATATCTCTGATTTTATCGGAATTAATCTGGATACTGACAATTTTGGGTGCCCGGGGAGAAACTTCCGGTCTTGTGTTCTTAAGGGTTTCAAGCATTTTATCAAGGATGTGCAACCTGCCGCCTCTGGCCTGATTAAGTGCTTTTTCCATGATCTCTTTAGAGAGCTCTTTAATCTTGATGTCCATCTGGAGAGCAGTAATCCCTTCAGCAGTTCCAGCCACCTTAAAATCCATATCTCCGAAATGATCTTCATCTCCCATAATATCCGAAAGCACAGCAATTTTATCGCCATCTTTTACAAGTCCCATGGCAATCCCGGAAACCGGCGCTTTTATTGGAACACCACCATCCATTAATGCCAGGATACCTGAACATATAGTTCCCATGGATGAACTCCCGTTGGACTCCAAAACTTCTCCCACCAGGCGAATAGTATATTCAAACTCTTCAGGGGTTGGAAGGACTCGTTGAATGGCGCGGGTAGCAAGGTTTCCATGGCCAACATCCCGTCTGCTGGGACCTCCCGCCCGTCTTACTTCCCCCACTGAAAAAGCAGGAAAATTATAATGGAGCATAAAAGCCCGGGTTTCATTTCCCATAAGAGTTTCAACACGTTGTTCATCCATGCCGGAACCAAGGGTTAAAACACCTAGGACCTGGGTTTCACCCCTTGTAAAAAGAGCTGACCCGTGGGGCATGGGAAGGAGTCCCACTTCACAGTCGATCTGTCTGATTTCATCAAAAGCCCTGCCGTCAATCCTTTTATCTTCTTTCAGAACTATATCACGACTGACTTTTTTCACACATTTGGAAAAAGCTTCTTTTATATCTTTTGTCTGTTCAGGATAGGCTTCGCTGAAATGTTCAACAACCTGTGTTTTTAAATCACTGAGTGCATTTTGGCGCTCTATCTTTGTTTTGATCTGAACCTGTTTATAAATTTTATCCTTTGAGTATTCAATCACCTTGGCATCCAGTTCTTCATCCCTCGCCGACGGTACAAACACATGTTTTTCTTTTCCAAAGGCTTCTTTTATTTGAACCTGCAGATCAATAATGGGCTGCATGGCTTCATGCCCAAAAAAGATAGCATCCAGCATGTCTTTTTCAGAGACAATATCTGCCCCGCCTTCAACCATGACCACCCCGGTTTTAGATCCTGCCACAACAAGCTCAATATCACTTTCTTTCATCTCTTCTATGGTCGGGTTTGCAATGAACTGCCCATCTATCCTGCCGACTTTAATACCGGCAATGGGCCCTGCAAAGGGAATATCAGAAATTTGTAAGGCTGCAGATGCTCCCACTATGGCAAGGGTATCAGGTTCATGGATCTTATCCATTGAAATGACAGTTGCAATGACCTGAGTCTCAAAATTGTAGCCCTCATTAAAAAGAGGACGAATGGGTCTGTCGATTAATCTTGCTGTCAGGGTTTCTTTTTCAGAAGGCCTGCCGATTTCCCGCCTGAAATAATTTCCCGGGATTCTTCCTGCTGAATAAATTTTTTCCTGGTACTCAACAGTTAAAGGCAGAAAACTGATCTCTGGTTTTGGATCTTTTGAAGCAACAGCCGGAACCATTACAATAGTTTCCCCATATTGTACAATTACTGATCCTGATGCCTGTTTGGCAATTTTTCCCCCACTGATGGAAAATTCTTTCCCATTAATGGTTGTTGTAAATTTTTTTTCCATAACTTCTCCTGTAATAAAAAGGGCAGCAAAGTGTAAGGAAATTTTTAAAAATAATAAACCCGCAGGTTTGCCATTAAATATAAACTTAATGGCAAACCTGCGAACTTATTTAAAAAATTCCCTGAAAATTGCCGCCCCGATAATAAAATTGATAAAAATAATTTTGATAAAAATAAAAAACTGGTTTTTGACCAACAACATGTCAAAAACCAGTTGATTGTCATTTTTATCTTCTAAGTCCGAGTCTTTCAATTAAAGAACGGTATCTGTTCACATCTTTTTTCTTAACATAATCCAGAAGACTTCTGCGCCGCCCGACAAGAATCAACAGACCCCGTCTTGAATGATGGTCTTTCTTGTGAACTTTAAGATGCTCTGTAAGATAGCTGATGCGGTGGGTTAAAATGCCAACCTGCACCTCTGGTGAGCCTGTATCAGACTCGTGGAGCTTGAATTGTTCAATCATCTCATCTTTATTCTCTGCTAATAAAACCACTTTAAAACTCCTTTAGTTGGAATAAATAAAACATGGCATGCTTTGACAACCTGATTTTTTATGATTTCCCATCCGATATTCCATTCAGAAAAAAGAAATCCAAAACAGATCACCATACCATTACATATATATATGAACCTTCTACAAATACCAGTTAACTTGAAAAAACGCAAGAATAATTATATTCTTCCCCGTTTTCACTTAATTGAACGATCGCCAGAAGGTTGTTATTATCATCAATCACCCGGATAAATTGGCTTTTTTTTTCCTGGATATCAGAAAATTCTTTTTTTAAAAGCTTTTGACCAAATTTAATTTTTTGGGCAATGGATTTGCTGGCTAAAATTTGGGGCATAAATTAAAGACACTTTGATAAGGGAACTATTCTTTTCTCAACAGCATCTTTATCAAGTTTTTCAAGCGCATCCAATTCAATGGCATTGTCTAAAAAAAATTGACTGGACTGGGTTCTGCAAAGTTTTGACAGATGAGCACCGCATCCAAGTTTTCTGCCTATATCAAAGCCAAGACTTCTGATATAGGTCCCTGCCGAGCAAAAAACGTCTATGTCAATATTCGGCAACTCAATATGGTTGATGCTGATATCAAAAATCTCAATCTGCCTTGGCGGCTTTTGTATTTTCTTTCCCTGCCGCGCCAGTTTATACAAAGGCTGGCCTTCATGCTTCAAAGCAGAAAAGGCTGGTGCTACCTGGTCCTGGATACCTATAAAAGATTTTACAGCCTCCTGGATATCCTGTTTTTTGAGACCATCCATGATCTTTTTTGGGGCTGTAGAAACTGTTTTACCAGTCAGATCATAGGTGTCAGTTTCAACCCCCAGACAGATCCTGGCAAGATACCTTTTATGGCCGCCAAGAAAAAATCCAGATATCCGGGTCCCTTTGTTAATCCCGCAAAGCAGCAATCCTGTGGCAAAAGGGTCCAGGGTCCCGGTATGCCCAACTTTTTTCGCCCCCAAAGCCTTTTTTACACGAGCCACCACACTGGCTGAAGATATGCCGCAAGGCTTATGAACCGCTATAATACCATTTTTCATTTAATTTTTTTCAAGGTAGTTGTTCGTCTGATGTTCCGGTTAAAGCGGATTTAATGAGTTCATCCATTTTAGCAGCCTTGTCAAAGGAATCATCATGGAAAAATTTTAAATCCGGCATGAATTTCAATCCCAATGTCGGAGCAATGCTTTTCTTAATAAATCCCTTGGAATTCTTAAATCCATCCATGGCATCTGAAATTCGTTTTTTATCTCCAAAAACAGCAATATACACATTGGCAACCCGAAGATCAGACGTCATTTTCACACCGCTCACAGTGGCCATCTCAATTCTAGGGTCCTGCATTTTTTTACTTAAAAGTTCAGTTATGGCATATTGAATCCTGCCACTGATTCTGTCGGCTCTTGTATAGGGTTTCATGTTTAATTAATCAGCCTTTATACTTTCTTTCTTCAACTTCATAACACTCAATAGTATCGCCCACCTTGATATCATTGTATTTTTTAAGACCAATGCCGCACTCAAATCCCTGTTCCACCTCTTTGGCATCATCTTTAAACCGCCTGAGTGATGACAATTCTGTATCACACTTGATAATGCCATCTCTTAAGAGTCTTACTTTCTTGCCTCGAATAACTTTGCCTTCTGCAATATGGCACCCTGCAATGGTTCCCATCTTAGGCACTACAAAAATATCACGAACATCAGCCCGTCCAATGATAATTTCATGGAATGTTGACGGCATCATACCATCCAGTGCAGCCTTAATATCATTGATAACATTATAAATAATATCATAAAACCGCATATCCACATTTTCATCCTTGGCAAACTTTCGAATCTGAGTTGTCGGTCGGACATTAAATCCGATAATAATGGCATCAGATACTGCTGCAAGAGCTACATCTGAGTCATTAATAGTACCAACGCCGGAATGAACAATTTTAATCTCCACTTCTTCCTTGGTCAGATCTTTTAATGAATCATTCAAGGCTTCAATGGAGCCCTGAACATCTGCTTTAACAATGAGCCTAAGTTCCTTGCCTTCAGCAGAACCAAGATTTTCAAACATTTTTTCAAGATTTGCCCGGCTTTTCTTGGCCAACTCTTTTGCCCTTTGTTTCTGCATCCTGTGGCCTGCAATCTGTTTTGCATCCTTATCCGAGGCAACAGCTATAAACTCATCCCCGGCATCTGGCACACCGTTCAGGCCAACAATTTCAACCGGAGTACTCGGGCCTGCGCTATCAATTCTGACCCCGGAATCATCAATCATTGCCCTGAGTCGACCTGAATAGTGTCCACACACAATTGGATCACCATCTCTCAAGGTTCCCTGTTTTACAAGTACTGTTGCAACAGCGCCACGCCCGACGTCTAACCTTGATTCTACCACATAACCCGTGGCTTTTCTTTCTGGATTCGCCTTGAGTTCCAGAACTTCAGACTGCAACAGAATCATTTCAAGAAGGTTATCAATGCCCTCTCCTGTCTTTGCAGAGACTTTCACAAATATGACATTTCCGCCCCAGTCTTCTGCAAGCAGATCAAGCTCTGATAATTCTCTCATGATTCTGTCAGGATCAGCCCCGACTTTATCCATTTTATTTACAGCAACCACAACTGGCACACCTGCTGCTTTTGAATGGTTGATTGCTTCTATGGTCTGTGGCATCACCCCGTCATCGGCAGCAACCACAAGGATAACAATATCCGTGACCTGGGCACCCCTGGATCGCATTGCAGTAAAGGCAGCATGCCCTGGTGTATCAAGGAATGTAATCCGTCCGCCATTGGGTGTTTTAACATTATAAGCACCAATATGCTGGGTAATTCCACCAGCTTCACCACTGGTAATCTTAGATGTCCTGATGACGTCTAAAAGTGAGGTTTTTCCATGGTCTACATGCCCCATGATAGTTACAACCGGCGCTCTTCCAGTCATTTTATCTTCATCATCATCCCCAATTTCAATATTGAGAAGGGCCTCTTCCTCAAAAGCTGCTTTTTCCACTTCAAAATCGAATTCTGTGGCAACCAGCACTGCCGTATCAAAATCAATGGTCTGATTCACCGTTGCCATAACACCTACGGTCATCAATTTAGCAATCATCTCATTTGCTTTGATACCCATTCGCTTTGCAAGTTCGGCAAGTTCAATGGCGTCATCAATCTTAATACGTCTTTTAATTGCTTTTGGTGTGGTAATCTGGGTCTTATTTCCCTTTTTCCCTCTAGTATCCTTTTTGCCTCGTTTTTTTCTACCGCGGGGGATGGCATAAAGTGCCTCCCCTTCAACCACAGATTTTTTCTTACGCTGTTTTCTTTTCCCGGCAGCAGGTTTGTCATCACCAAACACGATTTTTCTTTTTTCTTTTTTTCTTTTTAGCGTATCAATTTCATCGGACACGGGAATATTCGCCACGGGAACAGCCTTTCCAGGAGTAGCAGGAGGCCGTGAGGGTGCGGGGGCTTTCTTTTGAAAGGGTTTTTTATTTGCACTCTCCTTGTTGCTGTCTTTTTTCACCCCACCCCTTTTATTATCTTCGCCTGGCTTGGATTTTCTTAAATTTTCAAGCACTAAAGGATCTGCAATTTTAACAATTTTTGCAGGAGTGGATTTTTTCTTTTTCTTTTTCTTTTTTTTCTCTATATCCTCTTCCTTAATCAATTCTTCAGGTTTAAGGTCTTCTTTCTTTGCAGGAGGAATTGCTGTCACATCAACTTCAGGGTCGCCTTTTGTCTTTTCAGTCTCAATTGTTTCTGTTTTTTCAATTTCCACGGGTTTAATAACTTTGGCAGGCTTACCCTTTTTAGCTTTTAATTGACTTTTTTTAGGAGCTGGTTCTATTTTCC
>JAQICW010000004.1 GCA_027858355.1 Desulfobacula sp. | reverse complement strand
CGTCCGTCAAGACCTGAGAGAACAGAAGAATTATCATCCACAACAACTTCGGGAAGAATAAACAGTTTTTTATAAACATGATTAAATCTTGCTGCAATATCTCTTGTCATTTCAAGATGCTGAACCTGGTCTTTTCCAACCGGTACTTTTCTGGCATTAAACATCAGAATATCTGCAGCCATAAGGATTGGATATGAAAAAAGGCCCATGGTTATGCCTTGTTCCGGGTCCTTGAGTCCCTGTTCCTCATTTTGCGCTATTGATGCTTTGTAAGCATGGGCTCTGTTCATCAACCCTTTGGCAGTAAGGCTGGTGAGAATCCATGTAAGTTCCGGTATTTCAGGGATGTCGGATTGCCGGTAAAAAACACAATTGTCATAATCCAGTCCTAAAGCGATCCATGCGGCTGCTATTTCAAGGGCAGATTGTTTTCTAAGTTTTGGGTCATAATTCTTAATCAAAGAATGATAATCTGCAAGAAAATAATAGGATACAAGGTCTGGGTTCTTACTGGTTTCAACTGCCGGACGGATGGCACCGACATAATTGCCAAGGTGAGGGGTCCCGCTGGTTGTGATGCCGGTTAAATAATCTGCATTTTTCATGTTCAACAATTCCTGAAATTTATATTTTTTTGAATACAAGGGATTAACAAAAACTTGTGAGTTAATCAATAAGTTTGTTTTTTCTTGCATACCCTGTGACAAACTTGATTTCTTCTTTTTTTGTTTTTAATTGCCCATCCAATTTGGAGTTTAACACCTGGTTTAAGATGGTAGTAAAAACAGGGCCAGCTTTTAACCCTATCTTCAATAAATCTCTGCCTTTAATATAAGGTTTTATATTCCTTTGGTGGGTATAAAAATTAGAAATGGCTTTTTTAATGTCTTCATTTTTACAAAGGGCCATCATGTATAAAATGTATTCTGTCTTAAAATTAATGAGCGCCCAATAAAAATCCTGCTTTGAAATAGGAGATGATGAATTCTCCAGCAATAACAGCTGTTTTTCAGCCTTATATCTCATGTCAAAAAGGATACTGCGCTCTTTTAGCGGAAAATTGAGTCTTTTGCAGATTTGTTCACACACGTTAAAAGAACACCTGTTCAATAGAGCCATAAAGTAAACCGACCATCTTGGATATTGTTCATCAATATATAAAAGGTCATGCCAGGACAAAATCTTATTCACAGACTCAAACAATTGATAAGTATTGGGGATAATGGTTAGATTTTCATGAAGCACTTTTTCAAGGCCATAGGTCTCCATTGTTTTAATGGCTGGAATTGGATTTTCCTCTTCAAAGATTTGTTTTAATTCCGATAAGACCCGAAGGCCGCTTAAATTCTTAAAACAATCTATCATAATGGCATTTTTAATTAAATTTGAGGTTACCTTTCCAATTTTAAATCCAAACCGGTTTGAAAATTTAATTGCTCTGAAAATACGCGTGGGGTCTTCAACAAAGCTTAAATTATGGATGATTCTAATGGTTTTATCTTTTAAATCCCTGGTGCCACCAAAATAATCTATCATGGTTCCAAAATTATCCGGATTCAGACTGATTGCCAAAGTATTGATGGTAAAATCCCGCCGGGCAAGGTCAAGTTTTATGGAGCTATTTTCAACAATGGGCAGTGCTGCCGGCATGGTATAGTATTCTAACCTGGCAGAGGCAACATCAATTTTAAAATGATCCTGGAAAATAATGACGGCCGTGCCAAATTTTTTATGAGTATTTATTCTGCAGCCTTCTTTTTGGGCATATACTTTGGCAAATTCAATCCCGTCGCCTTCAACAACAATATCAATATCCTCGATTTGTCTATTCAGCAAAAGATCTCTTACAAATCCGCCGACAACAAACACATTAAGCCCCAGTTCATTGCCGGTTTGACCAATGTTTTGAAGCAAATGTTTTATCCGGTTATCCAGTCGCTGATACAGAATATTTTCAATATGTTTTTTCTTAGCATTTTTTTTGAACCCCAGCTCAGTGTCATTTTTTTTAAGAGTTTTATTATGTTGAACCAGGTAGTTGAGCAGGTCAGTCCGGGTAATAACACCTTTAATCAAGCCATTGTCAATAACAGGCAGAATTCTGTGTTTTCCTTCAATAATTATATTTTCAATCTGGGAGACATCAGCATCAGAGGAAATATAGCGGGTTTCGGAATTCATATATTCTTTCACTGGAAGGTGTGACAGATTGTGATATAGTGTTTTTTCTATAACTTGCCTGGTAATATATCCTTCATAGGAATTTTTATTTTTATCCACTACCAATAATGAATTTATATTATACCGTGTCATAAGGCTGCCGGCTGTTTTACAATCAGTGTCAGGCTCAACAGTGATGGCAGGTGAAGCCATTAAGTGAGTTGCTATTTGAATACTCTTCACTTCTTTTTGAAGCCTTTCCAGAAGCTTGATCTCGACCTGTGCCAGGGTCTGGTTGTCAACCTTTGCAAACGCGGCATAAGAATGGCCGCCTCCGCCAAATCCTGAAAGAATTTTGCCCACATCAACCTCTGGTATCCTGTTTCTTGCAATGATATTGATTTTATTATCCATTAATACAACAGCAAAAAAAATATCAAGGCTTTCCATTCTGACAACCTTTTGAACAATTGTTGCAAGATCTATAATATACGTAGGTGAAGAAATAACAGATATATGAATATCAACCCCATTTATTTTATGGAGGGTCATTTCGTTTAATAATTCATTCAACCATATGACCTGTTCGGATTTGATTTCTTTAACCACAAAATTGACTATGGTATTCAGGTTGGCACCGCAGGATAAAAGAAAGGCCGCCTGCTCAAGATCTTCTTTTGTGGTGGAGGAATAAGTAAATGATCCTGTATCCTCATATATTCCCAATGCCATGATCGTGGCTTCTTCAGGGCTGGGGACAATTTTTTTTTCCTGTAACAATGCACTTAATATGGTTGTTGTAGCACCGGTTTGCCTGATAATTTCAAAAGATCCTGTTACATCGCCTTCCATGGACGGATGATGGTCATAAATGTCTATTTTAAGGTTGTTTTTATTGAATAACTCAGATACATGGGGCAATCTGCTTTTTTGTCTTGTGTCAACCAGCACGAGCCTGGATGCCTTGGAAAAATCTATGGAACCCGGGTCTGCCATATTAAACAAATAACTTGTAGAACTGATAAAAAAGTCGCGCAAACTTTTTTCCTGTGATCCGGGAAAAATAATAACCGAGCCAGGATATAATTTTTGAGCCGCAAGCATTGATGCAACGGCATCAAAATCTGTATTAACATGACTTGTAATAATGGTTGTGGCCTGAATCAGTTTCTATTTTTTTGTCAAAAGATAACTCCTCTTGTAATCACCTGTTGTAATCAATTAATAAAATTTATATAGTATATCTGTTCGGATTTTACAAATGATCTGATCCTGATAATACTTAAATCCTGGTGTACTTAAATTTTATCAGACTCAACTTAGTTTGAATAATTGCAAAAAGGATGAATCATGTCCACAATTTATGAATGGAAGGGAAAAAACCCCAAAAGAAGAAATATCAAGGGGGAAATGGCCGCCGAGACTCCTGAACAGGTAAAACAAAGCCTTCTGAGACGAAAAATAACGCCTGGCAAAATCAAAAAAAAACCAAAAGATCTTTTTGAAAACATAAAATTTTTACAGCCTAAAGTCACAGAAAGAGAAGTCATTATATTTTCCAGACAGTTTTCCACAATGATTGACGCGGGATTACCGCTTCTCCAATGTCTTGATATTCTTCATTCACAACAGGAGAATCCCACCTTTAAAAAAAATCTGAAAAAAATCAAAGAATCTGTTGAGTCCGGTGAAACTTTTGCAGATGCATTAAAAAAATTTCCAGATGCGTTTAATGAGTTGTTTACCAACATGGTGG
>JAQICW010000723.1 GCA_027858355.1 Desulfobacula sp. | reverse complement strand
TAATCCTTATTTCCGTTACCCTGATACATCAAGAAAGATTTATTCAGAGGATGAACGAGAAAATTTATTATTAGCAGATACTATAAGAGAATTTATATCCTATTCTGTTGGTTGTATGTTTGGACGTTATTCACTTGATAAACCAGGTTTGATCTTGGCAAATCAGGGAGAAACTTCAGAACACTATCTTGCTAAAATACCAGTACCAATTTTCGAACCGGATGATGATAATGTTATCCCCATTATGGATGTTGATTGGTTCTCCGATGATATCGTTGAACGTTTTAAAAGATTTTTAAAAGTTACATTTGGTGAAGTATATTATGATGAGAATCTTTCATTTGTAGAAGAAGCAATTGGTAAAGATATCCGAAAATATTTTTTAAAAGATTTTTATGCAGACCATGTGAAAAGGTATAAAAAACGTCCCATATACTGGATGTTTTCATCCCCAAAGGGCAGTTTCAATGCCCTGATCTACATGCACCGATACCGGCCGGATACGGTCTCCATAATCCTCAATGATTACCTTCGAGAATTCAGAACCAAACTAACAGCCAGAAAAGATAATCTTGATAATATCAGTATTAGCACTTCAGCGTCTCAAGGAGAGAAGGCAAAGGCTTTAAAAGAGATCGAAAACATCAAAAAGGTGCTGGATGAAGTGAATGAATATGAACGAGATATCCTTTATCCATTGGCCACAAAACAGATAGAGATTGACCTTGATGATGGTGTGAAGATGAACTATCCCAAATTTGGTAAGGCGTTGAAAAAAGTTGCCGATTTAAGTTAAATAGAGTGTGAAATGAAATATATTGAAGCGGGTTGTTGATGACAAAAATAGCAGAAGCATTAAAAACAGTTTTCAAGAAAAACAGAATAGTTTTTTGGTACGACTCGAAAAAAGAACTGCGAGAAGATTATGAAGAACTGGAATTTTCGGACATTGAAAAAATTGAACTGAAAAATAACGAGTTCAGGGTCAAACATAGAATCCTTCGAGAAGAACCCGATAAAAAGTTCCTTCTATACCATGAAGGAGAAGCTCCGTCAGACCTGGATAATTGGCTGCTGGATGTTCAACTGGCATCTGAAGAATTCAGGACAGATCAATCTGCCATCTGGCTCAATGAACTTGGCTTGGGTATTGAATTTACAGATGTCGTAAATGCTCATACTGCTTTCTTTAATGTTGCAAAGAGAAGAGAAAATCTGAAAAAGTTACTGAGTACGGATGATACACAAAATGCTGTAAGGACAAAAATGCTGGCCGTATGTGCATCCTCAGATCCAAGGATAGATAATATCCTTGAAAACCTTCTGACTGAATCTGCCATTAAAAAGGATGAAAAATTAAAACTGGTTGAAAACTGTGGGCTTGAATCATTTCTATGGAGCCGATTGGAAGTCAGTTATGGTTATACATCAGATTCACCAGGATTAAGGGATTTTATTATTCAGTTGTTCAAATCCTGCTATGACATGAGTCTGGGTAATGATTCTCAACTCAATCCTGATGCTTTAGTCTTCCTTAAACGATGGAAGGACAGTGTTAAACACCAGAAGGCATTTGAGACTCTTTCAAAAGAATGCTCAGACATCCTGGCCATAGAAAAAGACCTCCAGAAAAGAGATATCTCAGCTCTTGAAGAGATTGACTGTTTTGAACTGGTGGATCGAAAAATATTAAGTGATCTGGTTAAAAATGTGGTGGACCAGACCATGTCATCAGGTGCCCGGGAATCCTTAATCAGACAAAGGAAAGTAGGCCACTGGTACAAACAATATGAAGACCTCTACCAAGCCATTGATTATGGAGCACGGTTTATCAAACTCCTTGAAGAGGCTGACCTTAACATCGAATCCATGGACGATGGACTTACCAAATATACAAAATACTGGTACCTGGTTGATCAACTTTACCGCAAATATATTTATCATACCAAACAATCCGGTCAGGTCTCAATGCTCAAGACCCTTTCTGATAAGGTTGAGAACCTGTATTCAAATAATTATCTGCTGACCATTAATAACAATTGGCAGAAGCAAGTTGATGACTGCAACAGCTGGGGCAAAACCAATATAGAATTCCAAAGACATTTCTTTAGACGGAATGTGTCTCCATTTCTTAGCGACAAAAAGAAGGTGTTTGTTATTATCTCCGATGCCCTCCGGTATGAGATTGGGCATGAACTTCACAGTCGTATCAGACAGGAAGACCGGTTTGATGCTGAGATAACCCCTATGCTGTCCACACTCCCCAGTTTCACACAGCTTGGAATGGCATCGTTGTTACCAAACAAGGAAATACTGTTTTCGGATGATCATTCAACTACCGTCTTTGTGGATGGGAAAAGTACTCAAGGAACTGAAAACAGATCAAAGATCCTCCAGGATGCTGTAAAAGGGGCTGCTAAAGCCATGAGAGCAGACGAACTGATGGGGATGAATAAAACCGAATGCAGGGAGCTGTTCAAGGAACATGATGTTGTTTATGTCTATCATAATCAGATTGATGCCACCGGTGATAAAAAAGAATCAGAAGGCCGGGTTTTTGATGCGGTTGAAGATACCCTAGAAGAGTTGATTAAAATTATAAAGAAACTGGTTGCAGCTAATGCCACCAACCTATTGGTTACCTCAGATCATGGGTTTATCTATCAGGATCGAGTTCTTGAAGACAGTGACTTTCTTGGCGCTGATATTACAGGAATAGATGCGTTACACCGTGACAGGCGTTTCCTCCTTGGTAAGGGCTTACCCCAGAATACCGGTATGAAGTCCTTTACTGCAAAAGAAGCAGGTATAGAAGGAGATATGGAGATCCAAATACCGAAATCCATCAATAGATTACGGTTAAAAGGATCTGGCAGCAGGTTTGTGCATGGTGGGGCTTCGTTACAGGAAGTGGTTATCCCGGTCATTAAAATTCATAAGAAACGGCAAAGTGATGTCTCCAAGGTCGGTATTGACATCCTTGGCGGGTCCACTTCCTTTATCACCACCGGTCAATTCTCTGTCACTTTTTATCAAGCTCAGCAGGTAACAGATAAAGTTCAATCAAGAACGCTTCGAGCCGGGATCTACTCAAAAGATAATGAGTTGATATCAGACAGCCACAATCTGAACTTTGAATTAACTTCTGGAAATCCAAGAGAAAGAGAATTGAAAATACGGTTTGTCCTGACCAAAAAGGCGGATGACCTGAACGAGCAGGAAGTCTATCTGCGTCTTGAAGAACAGGAGCCTGGGACAGCATATTATAAAGAATACAAATCAACACGGTATGTGATACGAAGGTCATTTACCAGTGATTTTGACTTTTAGGAATAAAAATTATGACAGCACTTGATAATAAGATAAATGAACATTTCTCAGGACTCGTTGTCCGTAAAGATCTGGTTAAAATCGTTAAAGGCAATGCCATCGTCCCTTCATATGTTCTTGAATATTTACTGGGACAGTATTGCGCTACAGCAGATGAAGAAAGCATAAAAACCGGTATTGATACTGTTAAAGATGTTCTGCGGCAGCACTATGTCCATAGAAATGAATCAGGATTGATCAAGTCTGTTATAAAGGAAAAAGGTCGGCATAAAGTCATTGATAAAGTCAGTGTTGCTTTGAATGATAAAAAAGATGTTTATGAAGCAGCTTTTGCTAATCTCGGAATCAAACAGGTTTTAGTTGATTCGGATACAGTAAAAAAGCATCCAAAACTTCTTGTAAGCGGTGTATGGTCTATCGTCGATCTCGAATATGAACATTTTGAAGACAATTCGGTATCACCCTGGATAATCAGTACCCTTAAACCGATTCAGCTTTCTCATTTCGATTATGACCATTATATTTCAGCAAGAAAACAGTTTAGTACCGATGAATGGATTGACCTTTTAATACAGAGTATCGGGTTTAATCCGGAAATGCTGGGTAAAAGAAGCAAATTGCTTCAATTGGTTCGTCTCATTCCCTTTTGTGAACGTAATTATAACCTTATTGAACTGGGTCCTAAAGGCACAGGTAAATCACATATTTTTTCAGAATTTTCTCCCCACGGAATTTTAATATCTGGAGGAGAGATAACAGTGCCAAAGTTATTCGTAAACAACAGCAATGGTAAAATAGGTCTGGTAGGATATTGGGATACCGTTGCTTTTGATGAGTTTGCCGGTAAGAAGAAACGAATAAATAATGCTCTTGTGGATAACATGAAAAATTACATGGCAAACAAGTCCTTTTCCAGAGGTGTTGAAATCATTGGTGCGGAAGCAGCCATGGTTTTTATCGGAAACACCAGACACACATTGCCATATATGTTGAAGCATACGGACCTCTTTGATGAATTACCGGAACAGTATTATGATTCTGCATTTCTGGATAGAATCCATTTTTATCTCCCCGGCTGGGAAGTGGACATTATTCGAGGAGAAATGTTTTCCGATGGATATGGATTTGTTGTGGACTACCTTGCTGAAATCTTAAGATCACTTAGGAACAATGATTATTCAGATCAATATGCTCAACACTTTAATTTGGTAAGTGATATTTCAACCAGGGATAAAGATGGAATAAATAAGACGTTTTCCGGCCTGATGAAAATTTTATTCCCTCACAAAGAGGCAACAAAAAAAGAAATAGAAGAAGTCCTACAGTTTGCCATTGAAGGCAGGAAAAGGGTTAAAGATCAATTAATGAAAATTGATTCAACCTATGCTGCAGTAAGATTCGCATATACCTGCAATGATGGTAATAAAACCATTTATGTGAAGAGTCTTGAAGAAGAGGAATATCCCCAGTATTTCAGTTCATCCCCAGATGAAGAATCCGATTCGGACAAGGATGAACATGGATCAGATCAGCCTCAAATTTCAGATGCCGTTATCGAAAAGCCAACTGAACTAAAAGAAAGACAGGTCATTGTAAAAGAAAATCAGCGTGGCGTAACATATGACAAATTGTTCGGTCAATATTTTCAGGATGCCAAAAAGATAACAGTGACGGATTCATACATCCGAATTTTCTATCAGATCAGAAATTTGATGGAATTCCTTGAAACCGTAGCAAAATTCAAACCTAAAGACGATGAGGTTGAAGTCCATCTGATAACGGTAGAGGATGAATTTAAGGGTCCACAGCAGATAGAGTTTTTTATAAAGATCCAGGAAAATTGCGCAATAGCCGGTGTTCAATTTACATGGGAATTTGACGAAACCCAAACCCTCCATGCACGGCATATTGTAACCGATCATGGATGGAAGATCCTTTTAGACCGGGGCCTGGATATATTTCAGCACTATGAAATGAATGATTCGTTCTCACTGAGCAACCGGCTTCAGCAGTATCGGTCCTGTAAGGCTTTTGAAATTACTTATTTAAAAACGGAATAGATTGATCATATGTTATGAATGAACCAGAATTGTTAAATTGTATTAATTCCTCTTTCAAGATCCGTTTCAGCCCTGCAGGTGTTTACGCTTTTAACAGAAAGACAGGAGTTAATATCCTTTTCGATCAGACAATACCTTTAAAAAAACAATGGGCGAATGCACCTCGTCAAGTATCTATTGCTTTAACGAATAAGTGTGATCTTAATTGCCCTCACTGCTATTCACCAAAGAATCCTGGTATGATTAGTTTTGATATCTTGACCGATTGGCTTTTAGAATTAGATGCGAATGGATGCATTGGAGTGGGTTTAGGCGGAGGAGAACCAACCTTGTATCCTCATCTTTTAGAGCTCTGTTCTTTTGCAGCAAAGAAAACAAAATTGGCGATAATAATGACTACTCACGGCCATCTGTTAAGTGATCATCTTTTACATGAGTTAAAAGACAAGATTAATTTTATCAGAGTTAGTATGGATGGCGTTGGCCCGACTTACGAAAAGAGTCGGGGGCGTCCTTTTACTTTTCTGCTTGAACGTTTAAGATCTCTCAGAGGTAAAATAAAATTTGGGATTAATTATTTGGTGAATGCCACAACTATCAATGACATTGATGAAGCTATATGTTTGGCCTCAGATTATGGTGCAACAGAGTTTCTATTAATCCCTGAGGTTCCTGTCGGGCGAGGCAAAGGAATTGATGATGAAACTGTCGTTAAATTACAAGACTGGGTAAAATACTATCAAGGGGATGTCCCTCTTTCGGTTAGCAGGGGTGGTTCAGAAGGTCTTCCAGCTTGTGATCCTTTCAGTTCAGAGACAGAACTTGAGGCTTTTGCCCATATAGATGCACAGGGGGTTATCAAAAGAACCTCTTATGATAAAAAGGGTATTAAAGTATATGATGATGGAATTATTTCAGCTCTCAATATGCTTAAAAAAATAGATACAAGGGGAGTGTGATGAAAATATGGCACGGTTACGGATCTGAGCATTCGATGAATTTAGTTATGATAGGCCATTTTAAGAACACCGAAGATTCTAAAAAGACTCATTCTTTGATAGAAAAGTTTTCTAAGGAATTACCGGATAAAATTGACATTGGTACAAACAGGGATCGGTTTGAAGATGATGTTTTACAAATTTTAAGGGAAACCGAGTGCCATGGACTTGGACCAATCGAGCTTGAACAATTTTTATATGAAGTTTCCGTTGAATTGAATAACAACCAACTTATCCTAAGAACTGATGAAACTGATATTTCAGCATTTATGAAGTTAATGATAGATAATGGAGCAAAGGTCGAGATCTTTTCGGCACATGATTATCCTATTGAAAAGGGAAAAGAAGAATAATTGATATGCCGCTTTTAAACTGGAAAGTATTTGAGTCTTTACCTGGAAGCCGGAAAATTAATTTTGAAAATCTTTGCAGATCTTTGATCCGTCTTCATTACGGACAATATGGCAAATTCTCGGCCTTAAAAAATCAACCAGGTGTAGAGTTTCACCTTAGGTTACTCGAAGAGTGCCCAGTTCTTGGGAATAAAGAACGATGGTATGGCTGGCAATGTAAATTGCACGAACTCACCGCTGCCGGGAATTTAAAATCTGCAGCTAAAAAAGATATCGAAGATTCTTTGAGAAAATCTGAAACCTATCTTCCCGACCTAACGGACTGGATTCTTTGGACACCTTATACGCTCAGTAGGCAAGATCAAATTTGGTTTGATTCACTTCAAACGCATTTTGCTAAGTATTTGTGGGTTTTAGAAGATATTGAAACTCATCTTAATGGACCAGGACTTATTCTCAGACAAACTTATTTTGGAAAATTGGTATTATTGCCAGATGAGCTTTCACAACGACATAGAGAATCTATCCAACCCATTTCAGAAAGATGGTTACAACCTGTCCATCAGGCGGTTGATGCGGAAAGAATCATAAGAAGAATGCTTGGGGAACCAGGTGCATGGAATCATATGGTCTCTATTGGAGAGCGATTAAAAAATGCTGTAAAGATCATATTGGAGAATAAAGAAACTCCGATAGAAAAAGAAACATTATCCACGTTTGTAGATGCATGTAATACTTTTGCTGAAATGTTAATACATTTCCATGAAATTCTTGCTGATGGTGACTTTAATCAAATCCAGCATCAACTCTCTGAAAGAAAAACACTGCTCAGTAAAGAAGTGTTTGCCGTATTGAGAAAATTTCGAGCATTAAACTTAAGTATTGCTTTGGATGCAACTAATGCGCTTGATGATATGAGAATTGCGCAAAATATGCTGGATGAAATAGAAGACTTTATTGGAATAAATTTGGTGGCTGTACTTGCAGATGCCGGTGGGGGAAAGACTCAGATGTCAGCTCAACTTACAAGCCCTCAAGACGACAGACCTGCTGGTATTCTGCTTCATGGGCGTACTCTAAAAAAGGGGCAAACGCTGGATAATCTTTCACATTATTTCTTATTAAATGGGACCCCATTAGAAAGTATGGAAAAGCTTCTTGCCGCTTTAGATGCAGCCGCAAGAAGAGCATCTCGAAGACTTCCTCTTGTAATTGACGGGCTAAATGAGGCCGAGGACCCAAGAGACTGGAAAGCATCGCTTGCTACGCTTAAGGAAATTGCAAAACGATATCCAAATGTTTTAATTGTATGCACATTACGTACTGGTGAACGAAAAAGAAAAAAAAGACTACTTCAGAACAATAATACAGCAAAGAATAGAGAGTCCTTCGCTGTTTTAGCCCTTCCCGACGGAATAAGAAAGATTGAAAGTGAAGGTTTCGGAGGAGATGTTGATAAAGCAATCTCAAAATATTTTGAATTTTTTAAGATTAATGCCGACAATGCTGAGATCCCTGTAGAATTTCTACAGCATCCTCTTAATTTAAGAATATTCTGTGAGGTTACCAATCCTAAACGGGAATCGGAAATAAGTATAGATTATATTCCTGAGTCATTTGCTTTATTGTTTGAAAAATACGTTGAGAACGCATGTGATAGAATCTCCCAGTTGAACAATCTCGAATATAGATTCAATAAAGATGAAGTTAATACTGCACTCTACAAATTGGGAATACAACTGTGGGAGTCTAAAAAAAGATCTATTAATGAAACTATTTTTCGAAATGAAGTATCTGATAGTAATCGTTCTTGGGATAGTAGTATAGTAAATTTGCTTTCTCAGGAAGGAATACTTTTTAGGAATCCGGGAATAGAACCAGGGGAATACAAGGTCACTCCAGTTTATGATGCATTGGGGGGCTATCTAATTGCCAACGCCCTTTTAACAAAATATAAACCTGATTTAAACTTCGATTGGATTAGAGATCCCAATACCATTGAATCGTTTTCTGGCGAAAATAGCCACTCATTGGCCGTAGATATATTCAAATCTTTAATTTTATTAACACCTCACCGAATGTTTGGCAGGCATTTGTGGAAAGAAATCCCTGACAATTTAAAAAATGCTGCACTTATGTATACAATAGGCATTGATGCAAAATACATTGATGCTGAAACGGTAAAGGCCATTGAGACACTTTTTGTAGATAAACCCAAAGAGCGAAATCGTTTATTTTCTCGATTGAAAACCACACGGAGTATCGTTGACCATCCTTTAAACGTTACATTTCTTGATTCCAAGCTTTATGAACAACCCGTTTTTGAGCGTGATCTGAGTTGGACTGAATGGATAAGAGAAACCCGTTCTGAAAGATTCAATGAGCTACTTTCAATAGAGCATAGATGGAAGCAAAATCTATCTGAACGTATTCAAACTGATCGTCTTCGTTTAAAATGGGTAATGTGGCTTTTAACTTCCACAGACCATGAACTTAGAGATGTTGCTACACGCACGATTTATTGGTTTGGGAGAGGTGCTCCCGATCAATTATATGAAGAAACTATAGAGGTATTGAAGATTAATGACCCATATGTCTCAGAACGAATGGTTGCTGCGAGTTATGGGGTGGCAATGGCATGTCACGTTGATTTAGACAATGATAAATTCGTTTTGAATATTCTTCCGAAGTATGCACGTCAACTTTTCAACTCATTGTTTGCAAAAGATGCTCCCTTTGCCACTACACACATTACTCTACGGGATTTCGCAACAAGAACCGTTGAACTTGCCATACTATATGATAAGAATCTGTTTCTATCAGAAGAAATAAAAAGAACTTTCCCTCCTTTCATTGAAACTCATCCTATCGAGTGGAAAGAAAGTGAAAATGCGAATAAAGAGTATATAGGTCCCAATTCTCCGTTTCATATGGATTTTGAGAACTATACTATTGGCCGCCTAGTCCCTGGACGAGGTAATTATAACTATAAGCATGAAGAATATCAAAAGGTCAGAGCCAAGATGCTATGGCGGACTGAACAACTTGGATGGTCGAGTGAACATTTTAAAGATATTGATGCTGAAATATCTCGAAAGCAAAGCTATTCAAGAACGAGTAGCAACGAAAAGAAGACAGACCGATACGGAAAAAAATATTCATGGATCGCATATTTCGAAATGGCTGGTTTCTTAAATGATCAAGGAGTATTGGATAATTGGCAGGATCGGACGGCATATGTGGATATTGACCCCAGTTTTCCAGAACAAATTGAAGAAGGATCTATTTTTACCTCTGATATACTTGGTGATCCTAATATGGAAATGACTGAGTGGATAAAGAATGGTCCTTTGCCTAAATTAGACCCTTTTTTGAAAATTGAAAACCTAATGGGGGTACAAGGAACATGGATTGCGCTGGACGGGTTCGTTACTCAGGAAGATGAAAGTCGCGGGCGGAAATCATTTAGTTTTATTCGAAGTTTTATTATCTCGAATAAAGATTTTGATTCTTTTATGGAAAGACTATCTGAACAAGATCTGGGAGGGAACTGGTTGCCTGAAAAACCAGAGATAAACAACCTGTTTTCTGGTGAAATACCATGGTCAGAACTTTTTCAGAATCATAACCTGTATAAGTTTTCATTCATAGTTGATGAAAAGATAGTTAAAGTGACTCGTACCAAAAAGGAGTATTGTTTGGATGGTAAAAAAATATTTTTAGATGATCTCAATTCAGATACTTTGGATCGATGGCATTTAATATCGGTTAATGGAGATGGAACGGAGTTAGAAAGACGTTTGATTTTTCCTAATTTCAGTGACGAAACTGGAAAATTAGATATCAGTGATGAGGACCTAAAGCGTATTGAAACAACAGAAGTACAAATCGAGGTCGATGAAAAAAAACATGAGTATGTCAATTTCGACACCCTGATTCCTGTTAGTGATTATCGATGGGAAGGGTATCATTCTGTCACTGCTAACTCGGGAACAGCAAGGATTTTAGCAAAAGAAATTATAGCGGATCTTGATCTGATTGGACAACCACAGACTTCGGATTTATTTTCAAAAGACAGGCTTAAAGCAACATTCAATATATCTGATCATAATGAAGATTTTAATAATCAACAGTCCATATTTTTTATAAGGGAAGACCTATTAGAAAAATACCTTGAAAAACATGAATCCTCACTGGTATGGATCTTCTGGGGAGAAAGAGAATATTCATCTGATCACTTTCCAAAAATTAATCGTTCAGACCAGCATTACAAAGGATTTAATTTCATAAGAAGTTACAACAAGTGAGAGGAAAATCATTTTAATTCATAAGGAGCTATATGAGATTCATTAGAACCTCAAAAAAATTAGGATCTCTATATCCACTATGTTCTAATGCTATGGCTTACGGATAAACTGATAAAACCGAACTGAATATATAAAATATACGAAAGGAAAATCCGAAGTGGATTTGCGAAGCAGAAAGATTTGGGTAATGAGAGCGGGGAAAAATAGTGAGGCACAATCTCTTTTCTTAAAATCAGGAGTAATTGCACTTATTGATTCTGGTTTAGGGGATTTGGGCGAATTACATAAATCCAGAGAAGCTTTTTACGAAGCTTATGGACTCTGCGATCCCGATAATACTATTACAGGTATCAGAGGAATCGGCGGAAAATATTTTCGTTTTGTTCATGAGGTACGAATAGATGATATAGTGCTATTTCCTTCCCGTTTCAATCGTCGAGTATATATTGGAAATTTAAAAAGTGAATATTACTACTCTCCTAAAGTGGATAAAAAATTTCCACATCAAAGAGATGTTGAATGGCAATTATCATTTGATAAATTTGTGCTTTCAGAAATGGCTAAACGAGAGTTAGGCGCAGCCCGAACATTTTTTCGATTTAAAACAAACGTTGAAGAAATATTTTCCATAATAAACAATGAAGGAAACAATATAGAAACAAAAAACCACCATTTATATGAGTTTACATGCTCTATCCATGTTAGTTTGCATTTTTAATCCTATTATAAGAAAAATTTATCAGAACAGTGGCCGTTCCAATTCTCAAAACCATTCAAAAAAATAGTTATCCAGTACTCTCCTGATCTATGCAAATTGATAAAAAGACTCATAAACAGATTTAATGAGATTAAGAAAATAATATCCTACAGTAAAATAACTGGGGAACAAGGTTCTTTGGATTAAAATTGTCTTTCAACTCGGTCACGGACAATTGCAACTAACGTTTCCAGCTCGGTTTCATCCAACTTCAATAG
>JAQICW010000669.1 GCA_027858355.1 Desulfobacula sp. | reverse complement strand
AAAAAGGGTCCTGAAAAACTTCCAAGACCCCTGAATTTATTATGGAGGCGGCTTCCAGATTTGAACTGGAGAATAACGGCTTTGCAGGCCGTCGCCTTACCACTTGGCCAAGCCGCCTTGTTTTTTGGAGCGGGAAACGGGAGTTGAACCCGCGACTTCGACCTTGGCAAGGTCGCACTCTACCACTGAGTTATTCCCGCCCAGCAAACAATCGAATTTTATATACTCTGACACTGAATTTGTCAATATCAAATTTGTCCATATCAATTTAAAGCAACAAAAATTTTCTGGCCTTGATAAAATAATCAAGCCCGGACCAGATGGTAAAAATCAATGCACCATAAAGAAAAAACATACCAATGGCATTGAAATTAATGCCGATATAATTGTAATGCATGGTCAATGGTATTATGGCTGCGATCTGAAAACCTGTTTTATATTTTCCAAGCCATGAGGCTGCGACGTCCTGGCCATTTTCAATCAAAACACACCTTAAACTGGTCACTGCAAGTTCTCTTCCAATAATGATGCAGGCAATCCAGGCCTGCATAAATCCTAAGGATACCAGCATCACCAATGTTGAAGAAACCAGAAGTTTATCTGCCATAGGATCAAGAATTTTACCTAATTTTGTAACCAATCCTCTGGTCCGGGCAAGATACCCGTCAAGATAATCAGTAATGGATGCTATCGAAAAAAGAATAGCGGCGCTAAAGGTTGTAACTTTTGTTTCATATAATAAAAGCACTACAATCACAGGAACTGCAACAATTCTGGATAGGGTCATAAAATTGGGTGTCAGGACAATATTTTTTATTTTATCAAACCCGGTCATCTTAAATTATCCGTTCTTTTTATTCCAGTCTGCCATAAAGGCTTCAATCCCTTTATCCGTCATATGATGGGATGCAAGTTTATTTAAAACTCCGTATGGAATGGTGGCAAGATCAGCACCCAGAAGGGCTGAATCCAAAACATGGAGTGGATTTCTGATACTGGCCACTATAATCTGGGTATCAAAATCATAATTGGCATAAATTTGAACAATCTCTTCTATCAGCCCCATTCCTTCCTGGGCAAGGTCATCCAGCCGGCCGATAAAGGGGCTTGCAAATGTTGCACCTGCTTTTGCTGCCATCAATGCCTGAAGTGCTGAAAAAACCAATGTCCCGTTTGTTTTAATGCCTTCATTAGAAAGGGTCTTTACAGCTTTTAATCCTTCAACGGTCATGGGGATTTTAACGGCAATATTATCTGCTATTTTTGCCAAGTCTCTTGCTTCTTTTACCATGCCTTCATAGGCAAGGCTGATAACTTCTGCACTGACAGGGCCCTTAACAATCTTACAAATGTCAGCTATAATTTCTTTAAACTCTCCATCTTCTTTAGCTATTAAAGAAGGATTGGTGGTTACCCCATCAATCATGCCCATATCATTGGCATCTTTGATCTGATCAATATTAGCAGTGTCTATAAAAAACTTCACTTTAAGCCTCCTTATCCAAAAGAATCACCTTCTGGGTTTCTTGTTTCTCTATTTTTTTTAATAAGTCATCTGATCGTAAATTTAAAACCGGATGGATTGTATGAGCTCCTATATCACAAATGGGTATTAATACAAAACACCTTTCGTGCATTCTTGGGTGTGGGATTTCAAGATGTTTGTTTTTGAGAACCAGGTTATCATAATAAATAATATCTATATCAATAATTCTAGGACCAAACCTGAATGGTTTTCCATCCTCATCCAGATCTTTTTCCAAGGTTTTGATAACAGCGATCAAATCTTCAGGAGTCAATACCGTCCTAATTTTCAAAGCTGCGTTTACAAACCAGTCCTGGTCTGTAAAATTCTGTGGTTCTGTTTTATAAAAGGATGATACATCAACCACATCAATCTTATCATGGCAGTTTAAGAAGGCTGTTGCATCATTTAGATTCTTTTTCTTGTCTCCAATATTTGAACCAATACTTAAATAAACAATATGCTGTTCTATTTTCATTGAGAATCAACTTGAATAGTTTTTGAATACTCGCTTTTTATATTGTCATTTCCTATGGCATGAACCCTGAAATAATATTTAAACCCTTTTTCTATTTTGAAAATAAATTCCATGGAAGGCATGGAAACAATCCCAATTGTCTTAAACTCAAAAGGACATCCAACACAGGCTTCAATGGTTTTTTTAGCCATAAAGATTTCAAAATCCCTGGGCTTTACAAAAGCTTTCTCTATATCAACCTTATGATTCCATGAGAGAATAATTTCTTTGTTGTCAGAAATATATTTCAAATCAAACGGGGCTGCAATTTTTTGTCCATTTATTTCAGGCGCTAATGGAAGACCTTTTTTCCCGCATCCTGAAAACGCCAGGATAATGATTCCAGACAATACCATTAAGGACTGAATGACGGCTCTCTTATTTTTCATTGTAAGCCAAGCTCCCCCGCTGCTTTTTTAACTGCCTGTTTAACATTATCAAAGCCGGTTCCCCCATAGGTGATCCGTCTTGAAATCGTTTTATCAATTTCAATAAATTCATAGACATCTTTTTCTATCAGATCATTTAAGGCTTTAAACTCTTCAATGGTCATATCATCGAGTTCTTTTCCCTGGTCCAGGGCATGGGTAACGGCTTGCCCTGCCACGGCATGAGCCTTTCGAAAGGTCATACCCTTTGATACCAGATAATCGGCAAGATCAGTGGCATTTAAAAACCCCTGTTTGCAGGCATTAAACATTCTGTCTTTATGAATTTCTATGTTTCCGAACATCCGGGTATAAACATCAGTACAGATTTTGAGCGTATCCACTGTATCAAACAAGGGTTCCTTGTCTTCCTGCAT
>JAQICW010000617.1 GCA_027858355.1 Desulfobacula sp. | reverse complement strand
ACATTTTCCAGAGCAGAAAAACCTTGAAGTAAATAATGAAATTGAAAGACAAAACCAATTTTTGAATTTCTGAAATCGGCAATTTTTTCATCTCCATGGGAAAGAAGGTCTTTTTTTTGAAAAAAAATTTTACCGGAATCCGGGGCATCAAGTGTGCCAATAAGATTCAATAAAGTTGATTTGCCAATGCCGGAAGCCCCAACTATGGCGATGGTTTCTCCTTTATAGATATCAAAGGATGCATTATTTAAAATTTTAATTTTTGATGTTTTGTAATAAAAACATTTTGAAACAGATTGTAACGACATAAGGGGTGTATTATCCATATCTTATTGCCTCAACCGGGTTCATTTTTGACGCTTTATAAGAGGGATACAATGTTGAAAAAAAACAAATAATAATGGCGCTGATCGCTATGACCAGAACATCCAAATACTCAAGTTGTACCGGAAGCGTAGAAAATGGATATGCATCCGGTAATTGGATAAAGTCGTATTTCTTTAGAATAAAACAAATGACGACTCCTGACAGGGTACCGATAAAAGTACCCAGGAAACCAATAATCATGCCTTGAAAAATAAATATTTTTCTAATGGATTTATTGGTAGCGCCCATGGCTTTTAACACCGCAATATCTTTATTTTTTTCCATTACCATCATGATCAATGCACTGGCAATATTAAATGCAGCTACAAGAATAATAAGGGTCAGAATAATAAACATGGCTGTTTTTTCAAGTTTTAATGCTGCAAAAAGACTTTTATTGATATCCATCCAGTCCCGCAGGTA
The DNA here is from genome assembly GCA_027858355.1 of Desulfobacula sp. The sequence continues at coordinate 3,486 of JAQICW010000617.1, read as the reverse complement.
AAATGGGGAGGTGAAAAGATCTTTGAGGTTAGCTTTAACCGATTTAACATTAAATACATCGTCAGTCCAGATCCCAATGGCTGAAATTTGATTTTTGGCACCGGAAAGCTGTTGAGCTTCTGTTAAATGAACATAGGCCATGGCGCTGTCATATTCGTACATGCCTGAGTCAAATGTGTCTGTTACAACAAACCGCTTCATTGAAGGAATATGTCCCATGGGAGAAATAAATCCATTGGGCGACATGAGAATTACCTTGTCTCCCTTGATTACTCCAATAGATCTGGCAAGTTCATGGCCTAAAATAATACCGGGAAGATTTTCATTTTGATTTTCCTTGTTAAAGCGTTTTTTTAATTGGTCTGAACTAAATCCTTTAACAAGACTAAAGCCTGTTTCAGGATCAATTCCTCGAACCATGACACCGGAAAAAGAATGACTTGACCTGATCATTGCCTGGGCAAATAAAATCGGTGAGGCACCTTTAACTTGTTCCCTTTGATTAAGAGCAGTTAAGAGGTGAGAATAGTCATCAAATTTTCCAGAATAATTCATCACAAGGATATGGGGTTCAAGCCCTAAAATTCGTTTTCGAAAGTCAGTTTCAGCACCGCTCATGACGGCAATAACCACTACAAGGGCCATAACCCCTAAGGTAACACCTGCAACGGAAAAAAAGGTGATCAGAGAAATAAATCCTTCTTTTCTTTTTGCTTTAAGGTATCTACCTGCTATAAATAATTCAAAGGCCATTTAATCAAATATTCTTTTTCATATGGGGAAAAAGAATAACCTCTCGAATAGACGCAGAATTGGTCAATAGCATCACCAATCTGTCAATTCCAATGCCTTCTCCTGCTGTTGGCGGCATGCCGTACTCAAGGGCCTCCACATATTCAGAATCCATGATATGAGCTTCTGGATTTCCTTCGTCCCTTTGTTTTACCTGCATTAAAAATCTATTATATTGATCTTCAGGATCATTGATTTCAGAAAACCCATTAGCAATTTCCCTTCCGGCAATGAATAATTCGAAACGGTCAGTCAATTCAGGATTATCATCGTTTTTTCTAGATAATGGAGATACTTCCACGGGGTATCCTGTTATAAATGTGGGCTGGATTAACATAGGTTCGACCAGGCTGTCGAAAAGTTTGGTTAATATTTTTCCATGCCGGTCTTTTTTGGTGATATGTATATCTTTTTCCCGGGCAAAATTTAGGAGTAACTCTGTATCATTTATTATTGCAGGATCAATCCCACCAATTTTTATTAGAGATTCTATCATTGGAATACGCTGCCATCCTTTTTTAAAATCAATGGTATGACCCTGGTATTCAATAATGGTTGAATCTGAAACTTTAGTTACAATGGATTCAAACATCTCTTCAGTTAAGTCCATCAAGTCTTCATAGTCAGCATATGCCTGATAAAATTCAACCATTGTAAATTCAGGATTGTGTCGAGCTGAAACCCCTTCATTTCTGAAATTTCGGTTAATTTCAAATACTTTTTCAAACCCACCTACAACCAGTCGTTTCAAGTATAATTCCGGGGCAATTCTTAAAAACAGCTCCATTCCCAAGGCATTGTGCCAGGTTTTAAAAGGAGTGGCCTCTGCCCCACCGGCTAAAGGCTGCATCATTGGTGTTTCAACTTCCATAAATTCCTTTTCTTCAAAAAAGCGTCTCATGCAAGCTACAATTTTGCTTCTTTTTATAAAAATCTGTCTGGTATCTTCGTTTATGATAAGATCAAGGTACCGCTGGCGATATCTTATTTCAGGATCTTTTATCCCGTGAAATTTTTCAGGCAAAGGTCTTACTGCCTTTGAAAGCAGCCTGAATTCTTTTGCCAGAAGTGTCCACTCTTTGGTTCTGGTTTGAAACAATGGTCCTTTAACACCTATAAAATCACCAATATCAAGCTTTTTAAACAAAGAATAGGTCTCATCACCCAGGCTGTCTTTTTGTAAATATATCTGAAATTGATCAGAACCATCTTTAAATCGGACAAAAGATGATTTTCCCATTTTATTTACAGCCATCATTCTTCCTGCCATATAGAATTGATCGCCTTTTTCCCCTAAAGCATCAGGCTTTTTTTCAATAATTTTTTTAAGCGTTTTTATAGAACATGATGGTTTAAAATCATTTGGATACAGGTTAACCCCGCTCTCTTTTAATTCATTAATTTTTTCTTTTCTAAGTTGTATCAACTTGCTTTCTTTATCCATAAACATTTACCTTCATATCCTTAATAGCATTTTGCAGATCGTTTAATTTTAGTTTTGATAAAACATGCATAAATAGCCTAGTTCACATAAAATTGTCAAGATTTTGTTATTTAGTTTTTAAAGGAACACCTGGAAAAAGAACAGTGAAAATCGTTCCTTTTCCAGGTATTGATTCAAAATCAATCATGCCATTATAGGTATCAATTAATCTATGTATTATTGAAAGACCAAGCCCTGTACCATCTGGTTTGGTTGTAAAGAATGGATCAAAAATATGAGAGGAATCCTTTTGATGAATTCCTATGCCTGAATCTTTAACTGTCAAATGAACCCTGTTATTTATAGATACTTTGAGTGAAATTTTAATTTCTCCATGACCTTTTATGGATTGGGCAGCATTTTTTAATAAATTCCATAGGATTTGAGTGAAATGAGATGGATCAATAAAAACACTAAGGTTTTTATTGATGCTTGTAGTAACACGAATTCTTTGATTCCATTCAGGGTCATTTAAAAAAAGCTCAATGGTCTCCTGAATGGCATCTGCCAGATTTATAGCAATAGCATTGTCTGTATGTGGTTTTGCGAAAAGTCTGATGTCATTCACAATATTTTCAAGTCGACGGGTTTCCCTCAAGATAATCTGCATCAGTTTGTCTTCATATGATCCTGGCTTTGTATCTTCCTGAAGCAATTGAATTGAACCCGATAAAGAAGCTAAGGGATTATTAATTTCATGGGCTATACCGGAAATCATTTCATCCATGGCAGTCATTTTTTCAACCCGTTTCAAGTGTTCCTGGGCAATTTTCAAATCTTGTTTAGCCCCTTTTAATTGAAGTGCCAGAATACCGCTGAGAATTGCAACTGCAAAACAGGCCACTATGACGATGATAATTCTGTAAATGATATGACTATCATTTATAGAATTAGACAAAAAATACGAGTCCAAAAAAGGGGGGATGATCTTATAGTATTCCAGCTCGATCAGGACACCGTATTGAAGACATGAAATCGTTGCAATGATCAAACTGCCCTTTTGAAGCAGCAACATGGATGTATAAATAATTACAACCAGGTAAAAAAAAGTAAAGATACTGTCATAACTGCCTGTAACAAAAATAATTGCGGTTACAATAATTGTATCAGCAATGGTCTGGAAATAGGCAAGAGCCAGCTTTTTTTTAAATTTATTCAGCCAGATCAAATAAATAATTGAAAGAATCAGAATACATGCTGCAATATTATAT
>JAQICW010000613.1 GCA_027858355.1 Desulfobacula sp. | reverse complement strand
ACTCAAAAAAGATGAGGGTGAATGAACTGATCCTTTGCTTGTTTTTTTATATATTATATCGTTTAATGTGAAGAAATAACCGAGGAAGAGCCTGTTGGCTCATATATTGGAATTGGAATATCTTTTCTGAAAAAACTTCATATACCATATGTGGTATTCCCTAAATTTTTCCTGATCTGAACCCTATGAATACAAATTGTTACTGATGGATTTCGGGCATCCACGAGCACTTCAAAATCAAGTCAACGCCTTTTAAATAAAGAGTCTTACCCAACAATTATAGACAAAGGCTCGGTTTTTTATCGATTCATAGGAACCTTTTTGACCTATTGATATCTCTCTAATATTCAGCAATTTAGATAAATACTGGGAACTAACTTTTACAATATATTTTTCTATTGAAAAAATAAGGACTTTTTTTCCAAAAATAGGGGTTTTTACCTATTGACATATTTTATCCTATTCGATATTGAACGGATAAATATGATACGTGTTCGTACTTGTATTGACACCACCTTCTGACTGTTTTAATTCTTCTTCGATACAAAACGGGCATATGATTTGTCCAAATTCTGCCCACTCTGCTCTTGATGAAACGTTTTATGTTAAGACTCTATTAAAACCTGAAAGCTTGGGAGCGCACGGAATGCAACACTTTCTAGGATACCAAACTCAAACCAAACTGTATGAAAGTGACAACACTCTTGTATTCAGGGCGAACGGTGATAACAATAATTCGGTTGTATTAAAGATCTTAAAATCCGAAAATCCTGCCACTGAAGAAATTCAGCGGTTTCACAATGAATATAATCTTACTCTTTCCTTAAATTCACTTGCCAGGGTGATCAATACCTATGGCCTGGAAAGAGACGGGGAAAGACTGATCATGCTTATGGAGGATTTCGGGGCAACTTCCCTTGATAGGCTTTTGATTCAAACATGCTTTTCCCTTGAACAGGTTTTGGATATTGCCATTGCCGTCATGGAAGGTCTGGATGAAATCCATTGTGCCTCGATTATTCATAAAAATATAAACCCCTCCAATATTGTCATGAATCCGGATACCGGACAGGTAAAGCTTATTGATTTCGGTATTGCTAAACCTTTTAACAACAAAGAAACCCTCTTTCAAAATCTGAATATAGTTGAAGGAACCCTATCCTATATTTCACCTGAACAAACCGGGAGAATAGGCCAAACCATTGATCACCGGACTGATTTTTATTCTTTTGGTGCTACACTTTATGAATTGCTGGCCCATAAGCCGCCCTTCAACACAACAGATCCTATGGATTTGATTCATTGTCATCTGGCCAAAGACCCCATGCCACTATCCGATATCCACCCTGATATTCCCGAAGCTATATCTGAAATTGTCATGAAACTTATGTCAAAAGATACCGAAAAAAGATATACCGCTGCCAAAGGAGTCAGAGCAGACCTTCAAAGATGCCTTGATCTTGTCAAAAAAGGAGAACAAAATTTTACATTTGTCATTGGCAATGAAGATAAGTGCCAGACGTTGAAAATCCCACAAAAACTCTTTGGCCGAAAAAAAGAGATGGAAACTCTGCAATCAAATTTTCAACAGGTTCTTGCCGGAAAAAAGAACATTGTTTGTGTTAAAGGACCTGCCGGTATCGGCAAAACCATGCTGATACAGAAAATAGAACAATATGTCCTCAAAAATAACAGCATATTTATCAGCGGAAAGTTTGATCTTTTACAGCAAAGCATCCCGTATACCGGTATCATCCAGGCCTTCAGACAGCTAGCCCGGTATCTGCTAACCCGAAGTGATCATGACTTGAATAAATGGCAGAAAAAATTAAAAAAAGCGCTTGGTAATCAGGGGTATGAGATACTCGAACTGGTCCCGGAATTTGAAAAAATCCTTGGACCCAAATCACCCATATCAGGATTGGGCGGACATGAAGCCAGAAATCGTTTTTATCTGATGGTTGAAAATTTTCTCAGCGTATTTGCCAAGAAAAACCAGCCGTTTGTGCTTTTTATGGATGATTTACAGTGGGTTGATCCTTCGTCCCTGGAACTTATCAAGCAGATCATATCTTCACCCGTTATTGAATCCATGCTTATTCTCGGTGCATTCCGGGACAATGAAGTGAACGCTGAACATCCGTTAAAGGCCATGATTGAAATGCTTAAAAAAGAAGAGGTTTTCTATCAAAGTATCTTGCTTGCCCCTTTGGAGGTATCAACCATTTCACAAATGATAGTAGAATGTCTTGATTGTTCAGAGGACAAGGCTCTTCCCCTGGTTCAATGGGTACATACAAGATCCCTTGGCAACCCGTTCCACGGCAAAGAATTGTTAACCTTTCTCAATGAGCAGAAAAAAATGGTTTACGATATACCACAGCACATGTGGAGCTGGGATTTAATGGAAATTCAGGCTTTGTATTTACCGGACAGCATCACGGACCTGCTTGCAAAAAAAATCCAGACTCTTGCCAAACCGACCCAGAACATTTTGATGCGGGCAGCCTGTATCGGCACTACATTTGAACCGAACACATTATCAATTGTTTGCGAACGCTCCCATGATGAAATTTGCAAAGCGCTTGAAGAATCCATAGAAGCCGGATTAATTCTACAATTGCAGGATAAACGCAGATCTGCATCCGAAAAAGAAAATCTAAATAATGATGTTATTTATAGATTTATCCATGATCGCATCCACAGTGCTGCTTACAATCTTATGCCAGAGGACAAAAGGCTCGAATTCCACAGGCAAACAGGGCAACTGCTGTTAAGAAACCTGCCGGTAGGACAAAAAGAGGCTCGTATCTTTGAAATCGTCAACCACCTGAACAAAGGCAGAACTCTTCTCCTTTACGGTCCGGAACAAAAGGAACTGGCCCGTCATAACCTTGAGGCAGCTCAAAAAGCCAAAGCATCCTCAGCTTTTGATCAAGCCTATACCTATTTTAAGATCGGAATCAACCTGCTGGAATCAACCAATGATCCAATCCAGGCAAGGGAAAAACCCGATACCCATCATTGGCAAGAATCCTATGAATTGATCAGCACCCTCTACCTTGGGGCAATAGAGACAGCTTATCTGAGCACCCGATTTGATGAGGTTGAGCAACTAGGACAGATTCTGCTTGATCACTCCACCAATGTGCTGGATCAACTTCGCGTATACAGGATCAAGGTCCAAGCCTTCAATGCCCAGAACAGGATGACCGAGGCTACCTCAACAGCCCTTCAAGGCCTCAGGGTAGCAGGAATTCGTTTTTCCACAAACCCCAAAAACTGGGAAGTTGTCATGGAATATATCAAGACCTGGTTTCTTCTTTCTGGTAAATCCGGACATCGTCTTGATGCAATGCAGACCACAACAAATCTGGAAAAAATTGTAGCTCAAGGAATCATTCAAGATGCTACCATATCAATTGGATTTAGTGATCTCAGGCTATTTCATAAAAATCTTTTGCCCATGATGTTTTTCAAGGGTATCAGGCTTTGTGTCCTTTACGGCACTACCGCAGATCGCGCCATTGGGTTGGCAGGGTATGCAATGATTTTAAGCGGCAAATTAGGGAAACTGGAAGCCGGATATCGGTTTGCCTGCCAGGCTATTGATTTAATGGAGTCTATAGAAACAAGCCGATTCAATGCTAGAATATTAATCGGACCTTCTTGCCACAGCATCCATTGGAAAAAACATTTGAAAGACACACTGCCATACTTATTAGACGCTCATGAAAAAGGGCTGAAAAACGGTGATTTTGAATTTTCTGCGATTGCTGCCCATATAATTAGCATTCATAGTTTCTGGATGGGCGAGGACCTATCTTCTGTACAAAAAACTGGTGAGGCCTATCAAAAAGTGATTCGGCGGGTCAAACAAAAAACTTTTCAACAATATCAGAACATTCTGTTGCAGACCATCAGTAATTTGAAGGGTAGAAGCAAGCACCCCCATGAACTGATCGGAGAACATCATGATGAAACCATTATGCTTTCCCAGCACAAAGCATCCAATGATGCTGGTGCTCTTTATACCTTTTATATATTAAAAGCCATGCTTTGCTTTTTGTTTGACCGCCAGGAAGAAGCCATGGGATTTCTTTTTGAAGCCAAAAAGTATATTTTGAACCAGATTGGCACTACAATGTTTGTTCAATACTATCTTTACGATTCACTTGTCTGTCTTAAAACGATAACCCGTATCAAATCAGATGAACAGCAGACCCATTTAAAAAGAGTAAAAAAAAATCAGAAAAAAATGAAAAAGTGGGCCAAAAGTGCCCCCATGAACTATGAACACAAATACCTGCTTGTGAAAGCAGAATACAGCCGTGTCAAAAACAAGCCTGAAAAGGCTGCCAGGTTGTACGATAGGGCAATTAAAAAAGCCAGGGAACAAGGGTATATTCAGGAGGCTGCCATTGCCAGTGAACTTGCAGCTCGGTTTTATTTAAACATAAACAAGTCGGATAAAGCCCGGGATCACTTGAAACAGGCCTGGCATGATTACTTTAAATGGGGTGCCACAGCCAAGCTTTCCCAATTGGAGGTCTGTTATCCCGATGTGTTCCCCAACCAGAACAAATCTGTTAAAACCGAATTTGATTCCCCCACCCGGACAATTCTCAGCACACCGGGAGAACTTCTCGACTGGAATGCCGTACTTAAGGCTTCTGTTTCCATCAGCAGTGAAATTCAATTTGAACAGCTTCTGGAAAAATTGATGCAAATTGTCATCAAAACGACAGGTGCCCAAAGAAGTGTTCTCTTTTTAAAAGATAACAACGAGTTGATAGCAGCAGCAGTTTATCCAGTTGAATCTGCACAAAAAAAGCTGTCGAATCCCATTAGTTTAGAAAATTATTCACAGGTTCCAAAGTCTGTTATCCACTATGTTGAGAGGATGAAAGAAAGTATTATTTTTGATAATGAAGATACTGATCCTTCGTTCAAGAATGACCCATACATAGTCGCACAAAGGCCTAAATCATTGCTGTGTTTTCCGTTACAGTACAAATCAAACCTCATGGGGATCTTTTATCTTGAAAACAACATGGTTGCAGGGGCCTTCACTTCCCACAGCCTTGAAAGTTTAAAAATTCTATCTGCACAGATTTCAGTTTCGCTGGAAAATGCAAGGCTTTACAGGGATCTAAATGATCAAACCCAAAAGTTGACATCTGTGAACAAAAAGCTGCAACAAGAAATTGAACATCGTTACAGGATAGAAACCGAACTCAAAGGGTATCATGATAAGTTAAAAAAAGATTTGGATACCCAGGCCAAAGAACTTTTGGAAAGCAGGCAGACTTTGGCAAATATTAAAATTGAATCCAGCCGCAAACACCGTTTTAGAAACATCATCGGTAAAAGTGATCAAATGCGAAAGATATATGAACTGATTGAGGATTTGTCCAATGTCAATGCAAATGTATTGATTACCGGTGAAAGCGGTACCGGAAAAGAGTTGGTGGCAAATGCCCTCCATTATTCAGAGCAACGAAAGGATCTCCCGTTTGTAAAGGTGAATTGTTCAGCCCTTTCTGAAAGTCTTTTGGAAAGTGAGTTATTCGGGCATGTAAAAGGTGCCTTCACCGGCGCTGAAAATAATAAAATCGGAAGATTTCAAAAGGCCGGCAAAGGAACTATCCTGCTGGATGAAATCGGTGACGTGACCCTGCATTTTCAAAAGCGTCTGCTTCGTGTTTTGCAGGAGAGAGAATTTGAACAGCTGGGAGACACAAAAACCATTCAAATGAATGCCCGGATCATTGCCTCCACCAATAAAGACCTGATGAAAAAAATAAAAGATAAAAGTTTTCGCGAAGACCTGTATTATCGCCTCAAGGTCATGGAAATCAAAGTACCGTCTTTAAGGGAAAGAAAAGAGGACATTCCTCTTTTGACCAGTCATTTTCTTTCTGAATTCAACAATGAAATGTCAAAAAATATTACCACGGTTTCAGAAGAGACATACATGACGTTCATGTCCTACAATTGGCCGGGGAATATCAGGGAGTTGAGAAATATCATGGAACATGCGGCGGTGACCTGTAAAGGTTCTACTATCAGACCCGAGAATCTGCCCCTGGATTTCAATTTAATGCCAAAAGAAATATCCGGGCCAATATCAAGCGATTCAGATAATAAAGAAAAAATCCTGCAGGCACTTAACAAGGCAAATTGGAACAAGACAGAGGCTGCAAAATTGCTGGGAATCAGCAGGCGGACTTTATATCGAAAGCTTGAACAGCATTCTATTGAATAACGGCATAATTGCCTTTTGGGATTTATTTAATTATGCCATGGCACACTATCCCCTGGCACAATCTGTGCCAGGCACAACAAAAAATATCCTGTTAAAAAAAATATTTCCTTAAACCATCAGCCTTTAAAAGCCATTCTTTCATGCCAGCTAAAACCAGGCATGAAACTTGCTTTTATTAAGTGTCACGGGATCGATGTTCTATTGTTTTTCTTCTATTTCAGAGTGCATTTAGTTTCTCACTGATACCATTCATCCCATGAACCTGTCTTTAATGAAAATGTACTTGGACAGACAAGGAGGCATGATATGAGAAAAATAGTCAGTTTAATAAAAAAATGTATCAAAAGATTCTTTGACCATTTATCAAAAGAATCGTTGAAACGAAATCTTACGATTCTGGATGAAATAAAAAAAGGAGGCTATGTATGAAAATACCTCTTGAGGACACGCGGGCCAACATGAACAGGCGCTGGACTGACATCAGGGAAATTAATAAATTCAGGTTTCATGAATTATATGAATTGATTGAAGACTGCAATGAACTGGGAAAAGATGAGTTCTTTCAATTAAAGGGATTAATAGATAAAAAACTGAATACCTTTAATGCTTCACAAAGCACATATTGATAATTTAGAGGAAAGGAAAATTATGGAGAAATGTGCGCAATGTAAAAAAATAAAAGCCCGGAAAGCTCAGTGGAAAAGCTACGTTTCCAGATATCATGATGTTGAGATACGGCACCATATTTGCCCTCAATGTTCAGTGTTATCTTTCCCCAAATTTTACAATATACGGGAAGAGAGAATTCCGACACATAACAAACAATTGGATACCATTATTAATGCATCCGAACATTTACGATACGCACAGATAACATAAACAGTCAAATAACACGAAATGAAGGTATACACATCACAAAACTGATTCAGGATTCGGCTGCGTTGATATTGGTATTGGCCGATTAAAAGAGTTCTGATTAAGTATCTGAAGGTGTAGTTGGAAACAGCGGTTTAAAATCCAACCAAAATCACCGTTTAAAAAGCGGCCACCTTGTTGTCCGAATATATCTTTCCTGCATTGGTTTTAAACCAAAGTTAACATGTTTCCTATTGGGGCCGGTATCTAATGCAGACCATCTTTTATTTGTCTTGAATTATTGAAGTTCATTTCCTTGAAAGAAGCCTGGCAAATACGCCCTGGGGAGGAAACAAAGTTGCCTATAATACCTCAACCTTTGCTTTGGACAATATTATAA
>JAQICW010000532.1 GCA_027858355.1 Desulfobacula sp. | reverse complement strand
AGCTTTTCTTTTGAAAAAAAAATGATACCACTGCAATTCCCTGAAAAAAATATACAAACATTAAAATAATCAAACAATTTACTGCAATTATTTTTATTGTGTATATTGGTAAAAATATCAAAACAGATAATGCAATCACACCAAATACCAGATAATCTGGTGCTTTCCATTGATTTAAATTTTCAATACTTTTAACGGCAATGCCTTTTTTTGATAACACTTTTTTTATCAATATAATGTTGAGCCATATCATGGTTAGATATGAATTGATAAATATTCCCGGAAAATTAAGAACAAATAATGAACTTGCTTTTTCAAGCATTTGCCGGTCAACCTTCATTTCCGGATACAATTGTGCAGATTCGGAAAAAAGCTGGGATGACAATGCATGATATCTGGAAATATAATTTGAAATCAAGTGTTCAATTCCCTGGCTATAAGTGAAAGAATAAACGAACAAAACCGCTGTACAGGTTCCAAGAACTGCAAAGCAGGTGTAGAGCATAATTTTTTCAATACTCAAGTGTTTTTCTATAAATTCTCCAAGGAAAAAACCTGTCATCAATAAGGAACCAAAGTAAAGCGTATTAAATGCAAAGCTCTGTGTAAATACAACCAACATTGCCAGACTGGCCACAATGATAATGCCGCTGCTGTTTCTTCCTGTCTTAAGCCTGTAAAATAAAACAGGTAAAGGAAGGACCATCCAGGCAAAAACACCGATCAACGGCATGATATATATGACGGCAATGATCATTATACATAAGAGGGTACCGATCAGTATATTTTTAATTATGGTTGGTTGTATTAGTGTGCCACTCACCTGTCTTGCTCCTGAAAACTAAATTTTAATACATGGGTCTGCCAACAAAAGGCAACAGCGCGATCTGGCGAGATTGCTTGATGGCAACGGTAAGCTGGCGCTGATGTTTAGCACAGGTTCCCGTGATTCTTCTGGGAATTATTTTCCCCCGTTCTGTAATGAATTGTCTGAGTGCTTTGGGGGTTTTATAGTCTATAAAAAGATCCTTATCCACACAGAATCTGCATATTTTCCGACGTTGATAAAATTTATTTTTACCGCCGCCTTGTTGTGATCTATTATTATCATACATTGTTATTATCCTCCAATCTTAATTATTCTGTTTTGTCTTCGGTTTCTTCAACTTTTTCATCTTCAGAAGAAGCCTCTTCCCCAGGCGTTTCATCTTCAACAGATTCTTTGTCTGCATTGTCTGCCTGTTTGGATTGGTCTAGGGCTTCCTGGACTTCTTTTTCAAGTTGTTCGGCCGTTACATTATCAGAGAGAAGGATTGTCATGAATTTGAGCACATCATCAGTAAGGCGGAAATTTCTTTCAAGCTCTTTTATAAGCCCGCCCGTGCCACCATAAGTGACACATACATAATGACCCCGTAATTTTTTCTTGATTTCATAGGCAAGCTTTTTGTTGCCCCAGTCATCAAAATTTGTAATAATGCCGCCTTCTTTGGCAATAATATTCCTGACTTTTTCAAACAGGTCGGTACGAGTTTGGTCCTGAAGATCAGGGTCAGAAATAAAAACAGTTTCATACTTCCTCATTTTTTCTCCTTACGGATATAAAGCCCTGACGTTTTGCCAGAGCAAGGATGAATACAAAAAAACAATACCTGCCTATCAGGTATTGCATAAAAACTCTTTCGTATAACATTAAAACTGCTTTGAGTCAATATTTATCGCTTGATTTTCTTGCTATTTGCGTTTGATTGTGGCATCTATAAAAATTCAAATAAAGAAATTGTAATTCAATATAGAGGTAGCTTTCACAAGGAGTAAGTGCAATGGAGGAGCGGTATCATCCAGAACTGGTAGAACCTAAATGGCAGACATACTGGAAAGAAAATCAACTTTTCAAAGTTATAGAGGACCCTTTAAAAGCAAAATATTATTTATTGGAGATGTTCCCTTACCCTTCCGGTAAAATACATATAGGTCATGTGCGCAATTATACCATTGGCGATGTGGTGGTCAGGTACAAACGGATGAAAGGGTTTAATGTCCTTCATCCCATGGGGTGGGATGCATTTGGCATGCCTGCTGAAAATGCAGCCATTGATAATAATACCCATCCTGCAGCCTGGACCTATGAAAATATCAGCTCCATGAGAGAACAGCTTAAAAAGATGGGTTTTTCATATGACTGGGATCGTGAGCTCGCCACCTGTCATCCGAAATATTATAAATGGGAGCAATGGCTTTTTCTTAAAATGCTGGAAAAGAAAATGGCCTATCGAAAAGAATCCTATGTGAACTGGTGTGAGAAATGTCAGACAGTTCTTGCCAATGAACAGGTTGAACAAGACAAATGTTGGAGATGCTCCCAGACGGTTCAGCAAAAGAAATTGTGGCAATGGTATTTTAAAATTACAGATTATGCCCAGGATCTGCTTGTTCACTGTGATAAACTGCCTGGATGGCCCGATAAGGTAACGGTCATGCAGAAAAATTGGATCGGTCGAAGTGTTGGATCTGAATTAAAATTTAAAATCCATGGCCAGGAAAATGATATTGAAGTTTTTACCACAAGGCCGGATACTGTTTTTGGTGCAACCTTCATGTGTCTTGCCCCGGAGCATCCCCTGGTTGAAAGCCTTTCAAAGGGGACAGAAAAACAAGATGAAGTGACAGCTTTTGTTCAAAAGGTATCAAGCCAGGAAAGATCTGCTGAAGGGCTGGAAAAATATGAAAAAGAAGGGGTATTTACCGGGGCCTTTTGTATTAATCCTGCAACGGGAGAGAAGATCCCGGTTTATACGGCCAATTTTGTTTTAATGGGATATGGAACAGGTGCTATCATGTCTGTTCCGGCAGGGGATCAAAGAGATTTTGATTTTGCTAGGAAATATGGGCTTGAAATCAGGGTTGTGGTCCAGCCAAAAGGAGAACTATTTGATGGCAATACCATGGACCAGGCTTACAAAGGTGAGGGTCTCCTTGTAAATTCAGGTGAATTTAACGGGCTGGACAGTACAAAGGCCATGGATGCGATCACTGACTGGCTGGAAAAAAAGGGCAGGGGTAAAAAGGCGGTTTCATACAGATTAAGAGACTGGGGAATTTCAAGGCAACGATACTGGGGCGCGCCGATCCCTGTTATTCACTGTCCTGATTGCGGGGTGGTTCCTGTTCCTGAATCAGATCTTCCCATAAGGCTTCCTGAAGATGCAAATCTCCTTGAAAAAGGGGGGTCTCCCTTGCCATACCTTGATAGTTTTGCAAAAGCCACCTGTCCTGAATGCAACAGACAGGATGCAAAAAGAGACACTGATACCATGGATACCTTTGTGGAATCCTCCTGGTATTATTTAAGGTATTGCTCTCCCAGATATGATGAGGGTATCTTTGATCCAAAAGCAGTAAAATACTGGGCTCCTGTGGATCAATACATCGGAGGGGTAGAGCATGCAGTCCTTCACTTATTATATTCCCGGTATTTTATGCGGGTGTTGCATACCCTTGGAATGATTGATTTTAAAGAACCGTTTACACGGCTTTTGACCCAGGGCATGGTCTGCAAGGAAACCATGACCTGTCCTGATCATGGATATCTTTTTCCCGAAGAAGCGTTGAAAGACGATAAAGGCAGCCTTGTATGCACAAAATGCGACAAAGATGTGGCAGTGGGTCGGGTCATTAAAATGTCTAAATCCAAGAAAAATGTGGTTGATCCCAATGAGCTGCTTGAAAAATACGGAGCTGATGTGACCCGGTTGTTCTGCTTATTTGCAGCTCCGCCTGAAAGGGACCTTGAATGGAGTGAAGACGGGGTTGAAGGCAGTAATAGATTTGTCAACAGGGTATGGCGGCTTGCCCTGGAATGCCTGGAAAAAATAGATGATTTTAAGCCCTTTACTGGTGCGGCTTCGGATCTATCGTCAGAACAGGCAAAAGCACTTTATATCAAAGCAAACCAGACCATACAAAAGGTTACGGATGATATTGATAAAAGCTTTCATTTTAATACGGCCATTTCAGCAGTAATGGAGCTTGTTAATGTCTTGTATGCGATTGACCTTGATTCTGCAGATGCTGAAATGAAAAAAGTGATCCTGTTCAGCCTTGAAAATATTCTTTTATTGCTGTCTCCCATTCTTCCGCATTTTTGTGAAGAATTGTTTGAAAAATTTGGTAAGACCGGCTCAATTCTTGAACAATCCTGGCCTGAATACAGAAAAGATTCCCTTAAAACAGATGAGATTATTGTTGTTGTTCAGGTAAATGGTAAGCTGCGTTCAAAATTTACAATTGATGCAGGTGTTGGGGAGGCTGTGATCAAAGAAACAGCCCTGGCAGATGAAAAGATTAAAAAGCACATGGGAGATAAAGAACCCAAAAAAATTATCGTTATTAGAAAAAAACAAACACTTATAAATATTGTGGTTTAATATGAAAAATTTAAAATGGATTTTATATACTTGTCTGGTTGTATTTTTTGCTTCCTGTGGGTATCAGTTTGAAGGCGGCGGATATATTAATAAAGATGTGAGCAGTGTTGCTGTAAGGGCTTTGAAAAATAAAAGTTCTGAAACAGGAGCTGGAATCGCATTTACCAATGCATTAATTCAGGAGATCATTCAAAAGACGGATACCAAAGTTGTAGAGGAATCCCGTGCATCTGCTTTTCTTGAAGGAACCATAAAGAAAATTACATTTGCCACCTTGTCCCGTTCAACCACAGAATCTGTATTGGAAAGAAGAATTTTTGCTACAATGGATTTGAAACTGA
The DNA here is from genome assembly GCA_027858355.1 of Desulfobacula sp. The sequence goes on along the minus strand of JAQICW010000532.1, from coordinate 562 downwards.
TAAACAGGGAAGGTGAAGTGGTCTGGTCTGCATCAGATTTTACATCATATGAAGACTACACAGTATCACAGGATAATCTAACGGATGAAGGCAACAAAAAAGCAGCTGTGGATAAAATAGCCATTCGAAGTGCTGAAAAATTAATCAGTAAACTGATTACTAATTTTTAGTATGAAAATGATGAAGACAGGATTTACATTTTATCAATATAAATCCTGTCTTAAATTGTTTGAAACAAAAGCCTGTAAGGCTAGGCATTCATAGATTTGAACATTCTTGAAATTTTTCTGGAAGCAGTCTTTTTATGGAGAACACCTTTTTTAGCGGCTTTATGAATGGCAGATTGAGTTTTTCTCATGAGTTCATCTTTATTATCACTACCAGCCTCTTTTGCAGCGTGAAGGGTTTTTTCCAAATTTTTAAGAGAGGTTTTTACAGATCTGTTTCTAAGCCGTCTTACCTGACTCTGTTTTGCCCGTTTCTTTGCAGATTTATGGTTAGCCAACTTGGTCTTACTCCTTGTTTAAGTTTATTTAATATAAAAATTCATCCTATTTTAAGA
>JAQICW010000502.1 GCA_027858355.1 Desulfobacula sp. | reverse complement strand
CAAATTTTATAACTTGAACGAAATTGCTTGTCTTTTGCCCCATCTACTGCGTTGCACCAAAGGCCTAATACGTATAGTATTAAACATTTGATGCGCCTTGTATATGAACCAAAATCCTGCGCTATTTCTGCTCAATTTATTTCATTTGAGGTCCTTAGTCAGATAAAAGAAAGGATATTTATATGAAGCCAGCCCCGGTTAAAGAAACAATTTCTATTGAAGATTTTGAAAAACTTGATATTCGAGTTGGAACCATCGTAGCAGTCTCAGATGTTGAAAACTCAAATAAATTAATAAAATTGAGCGTGGATTTTGGTGATCATGTCCGTTCAATCCTCCCAGGCATAAAACAAGAACGTGAAAATCCAAAAGAAATTGAAGGGAAGCAGGCTCTTTTCGTATTAAATTTGCCGGAAAGGAAAATGGCTGGAGAAATCTCACAAGGAATGCTGTTTGATATTGGGTATGCTGATAAAATTAAACCTTGTCTTGCAATGCCAGAAATAGCAGTTCCTAATGGATCAAGGACAGGTTGACATGTCAAATATTGTGTACATTGCAATAAGCATAGATGGATATATTTCTGATAAAGATGACGAGTTGGAGTGGTTGGAGATGATACCTAATCCAGATAAATTGGATTTCGGATGGGCTGATTTTATGAACCGCATTGATGCAATGGTTATGGGGCGTAAAACTTTTGAGAAAGTTTGTAGTTTTGATTGTGACTGGCCTCATACAAAACCAGTATTTGTCCTTAGGACCGCAAATTTTATAATTTGACCGACATAGCTTGTCTTATGATCCATCTTCTGCGTTGCATCAAAGGCCCGATAAGCCCGCTATTGAGCCTTTAATGCGTCTTATAGATGAACCAAAATCCTGCGCTTTTTCTGCTCAACTTATTTCATCTGCGGCCCCTAGCAGTTCCCTGAAGTCATTGTCTGAAGAATATAGTGGAAAAGCTGAGATAATAGAAGGTCCTCTTTCCGATGTGTTGCAAACCATTAATAGTAAAGGATACAAAACCTTTATATTGATGGAGGTATTACTGTTCAAAATTTTCTGAAAGAAGATTTAATTGATGAAATGATTATTACGGTTATTCCTATTCTTCTTGGAGGTGGTACTCCTTTGTTTGCTGTGCTACCAAAACAGATGGAATTTGAATGTATCAAATCAGAGGTGTTGCTTAACGCCATGGTTCAGACTCGATACCGTAGAAAAAAATAACCCGAAGTGTAGGCTTCTCCGTACTGCAATGAAGAGAGCCCTATGTCTATCTACAAATGGTTTTGATATTTTTTTTAGGGCGACTATTTGAAAAAGATATACCCAGTGAATTTTCAGATGACTTCGTCCGCTTTTATACCATAATTGAACAGTCCCATGGCAGTGCTTTGGGCAAGGCCGATAACGCCCCTTTTGGTTCCGGAATAAACGGCCTTCTTAATTCTTAATTTTTCCAACAGGACAACTCCACTCACACATTCGGCAATACTTGACGACCTTCATCCGGGATTGAGCTCGATCTCACCTTCCCGGCTTCCTATTCCTCCACCAACACCTGGCATTTTGGGAGCGAAAACGAATGAGGGGGCAACTTTTAGATCGTCCACATTGGCAAATCCGGCCAGATGGACGCCAAACTCTTTTGCTTTTTGGAGAATGGCAGATGATGCTGACAACAATTCATTATTTGTCATGGGAGTTCCTTTCATTTTTTCAAAACTTTTTTTGCCACTTAATGCAGCGTTTTGCATCACGTTCCTCATAAATACGGAGGGCCGATGGAAGATTTAGTGTGAACTCATTCTCCCGATCCTCGCCCAAAGCTGTTAGCCGCATAGTATACCAAGCTGTTATTCCACCTGGAGGTGCAGATTCGAATTTTGGAAAATCAGGATTGCCACCGTCCTTGGTCAACCAAACCTCGGCAAGCCGAGGATTGAGTACCATAGCACGTGCTATACCCACCATGTCGGCAGCTCCGCTATCCACGGCATTTACTGCCTGCTCACGTTTTTTGAATCCCCCCGTCACCATCAGGGGCACATTGGTTACTTCTTTTGCCCTTCGGGTAAAATCAAGAAAGTATGGCCCTCGACTTGAACCATCGGAACTTGCTTTCGCTCCGGGAAAATAGGTACCTCCACTAATGTCGATCAAATCGATCGAAGTTTGATCAAGAAGGCGCACTACTTCTAATGCATCATCCTGTGTCAGCCCACCTTCCAGTTTATCCGTCGAGTTGATTTTAATCCCTATTGGAAACGTCGGGCCAACGGCACGCCGTACCTCGGCTACCACTTCGATTACTATACGACATCGTGCTTCGATGGAGCCACCGTATCCATCGCTTCGAAGGTTAAACAATGGAGAAAGGAATTGACTGAGTAAGAAACCATGTCCAGCGTGAATCTGAATACCACTAAATCCAGCGGCCTTTGCATATCCTGCGGTTTTTGCATACAGGTATGGTAATTTTTTAACTTCATCAATAGACATACCTGCACATCTGAAATCGCCAATACTAAGGGCAGACGGTCCTTTGGGTTGACTTATCGGCAAGTGCGAAAGAGCACCAGCGTGACCCAGTTGCGGCCATAGATGTGCACCGTCAATCATGGCTCTTCTGGATAGTGATTGCAGCGCTTGTTGATTCGTATTCAATCCAAGTACCAAATTACCCGGCTTTTCTGGAAAGCGAGGGTCTCCCTGCACTTCACCGATGATAGACAGTGCGGCCCCGCCTTCGGCCCACCTTTCATAGAGTCGGATCTGAGTTGCAGTGGGATCACCTTCGCCGTTACCAAGCGAATCCGACATCGGCGCCTTTACAAGTCGATTTTTTAGAATGACACCGCAAGGAAGTTCAAGCGGTTTTCCAAGAACATCTGCTGGATTTAAATTTTCAGTCATCATTATCTCCTATATCTAACAAGTTGATTCCCGGGCACGGATGTTTCATAGATGATGACCATTTTTTTGACATTTAACAATAGAATAATTATCATGTCCGATATGAATAATTTTAATGGGGAGTATTATGGATTTAGCACCGGATATATTGAGAACCTTTGCAGCTGCAGCTCAAACTCGAAATTTTACCCAAGCTGCTCAAAAGGTTAATCTCACGCAGTCAGCGGTCAGCCATCAGATACGCAAATTAGAGGAAAATTTAGGTAAAACTCTTTTTCAGCGTGTTCCCCATGGTGTCAAACTAACAAGGCATGGAGAATCTCTCTTAAAGTATGCCAACCAACTTTTACGATTACACAATGAAGCTTTGGCATCTTTTTCAGAATCCAGTATGAAAGGCCGGATTCGTTTTGGAGCAACTGAAGAATATGCCGCCCTGTATTTACCGGGAATCCTGAAAAGGTTCGCAGAGAAATACCCATTGGTCCAAGTGGATCTCTACTGTGACAGATCTAATGAGCTTTTAAAGATACTAAAACAAGGTAAATTAGAGCTTTGTTTGAGAAATACTAAAACAATTGAGTCCGAGACGGAATTTTTAAGAAAGGAACCCCTGATATGGGTCGGCCCTAAAGATGCCAAGCCAGAAAACGAATCGCCATTACCTATAGCTGTTTTTAACCAGGGGTGCATACACCGCCAGTGGGCTATCAAGGCATTAAAAAAAAATAATATTGATTATAGAATTGCTTATTCCAGCCCCAGCATCTCGGGAATTCTGGCAGCAGTAAAATCCGGCCTTGCGGTGGCTCCAATCGGTGCGAGTACATTCATTTCCGACTTACGTATGATTTCTCAAAGTAGGTTACCCGCCCTTCCTTCAGCTATGATCTGTTTATATCAATCAAAATGTCATGAGGATAGTGTCCAATCCAACTTTGTTAAGCATATTATTGATGAATTTTGTGACATCCGTATAGTGCCGGCACAAATCAAATCAGTTGGCTAATGGGTGAGCAATTTGTCTATAATCGCTCAGAATGAGGCTTCATTGGGGGAGTGATCTATAAAACATGGGCATCATACCTGGCTATTTCCCCAAAAGGATATTCCTGTTGGAACTTTACGTAACATTTTTCGGCAAGCTGGATGGGATTGGAGGTAAATTATGCAGTACCCAATAGTTATACACAAAGATTCAGGCTCCGATTAAGGGGTCACTTTCCCAGATATACCTGGTTGCTTTTCAGCTGGTTCAACAATTGAGGAAGCAATAAATATGGCTCAAGCAGATCTGGACTTTTAGCTCAAGCTGTTACCGAATACATGACAACACATCCATAAAATTTAAGC
>JAQICW010000684.1 GCA_027858355.1 Desulfobacula sp. | reverse complement strand
CAACAATATATTAAAATTATAAATAAACTATCTTCAACTTCAGGTGGAAATATTCAAGATGATGCTACTCCTGACGGGCCATTGTCTGCTTTATTGTTTTATATTTATGAACAATGGAGTGAACTTACAAATAGTGATGTTGTAAATGAGTTCATATCCTGGCTTGAAACTGCTCAGGGTACCTCTGACGACGCTTTATTTGCTTTAGATTCTTTAGACGGGCTGTTAATTTCAGCAATCCATGAATTTGAAGAAATGGGTGAGGAACAAATTGATATCGAAGTATATTTAGGAAATCTTTGGAAACAAACATTTTCCAATTATGCAACAGAGCAAGATGCAGATTGGATGATGGCTTTTAAAACTCGAGGGAATGCACTGGTTAAAACTATTTATCCTCAGAAATCAGTAAGAACAGCACTGTATAATACTTCTTTACCTCCCAGAGATGGAAGCTTAATGCTACAGCAAATTGATGAATTTATTGCCATGCTTCAAGATGGAATCAATTATGCTGGATGGGATAGGAATCAACGATTCAATTATTTGCTACGCTTAATAGATGCTGTTCGTGTAATACCTTCTTTTGCTTTTTCTGATGAAAAGCATATAACTATCAAGGAATTATTGGCATGGTGGTTGTGGCCAAATAATAAAGCCTCTAAAAAACCAACTCCTGCCAGCATTTCAAAGTGGTATAATTTAGGTGCAAAAAAATTTAGCTATCTTTTTAATTGGGGCATTGGGTCTTTAATTGCTACTGTCCTTAACCAAAACGATCTGTCTGGTACAACTATGGAAAGATGGAAAGGGGCTGGATTGCCATGGTCTATTATCTGGATTAAAGATTTAATCTCCTGGGGTGTTTATGACCCGGTTGCTGCTTTTTTGCTAAGTCAAAAAAAAGCTTTAACAAGGCAGGATGCTTATGAGATCGCTAAAGAATATTGGATACAGGTTGACATGAATGAAGGAGATATACTTCTCGATCCACGCAAAATAAAGAAATGGTTTGATATTGCCCCTGCCCAAGAAACAGATTCACCTTTGAGTGATGATGATTTCATAATACCCATTAAACCATTAGTTGATATTAAAACTTTATCAACCAGAATGTGGAGAATTTTACCTGTCGTTATTGATAATTCTGTTAAATGGTATGATGTCGCAGGATACCTTTTGGCAATATCTATAATTCCTGAAAAATGGGATATGCTAAATAACAAAAGGTATAATTATTTTTTGGATACGCATAAAAATATAGTAATTGTGTTATTGGAATAATAATAAAATCTTTTAATGAATATTACTAAAGCGGGAAATCCGCAACTCACACGCCTCTCATCAACTTCTTGATTTTTTTAACAGAAATTGAGGAGTAAGGCACTAAACAACTGCTATTAAGTGTTGGAGGACAATTACAATGGAAGCAAGCTTATGAATAAGATTAGCAAAAAACAATTTTGGAATTTACCTGAATCAAGACGGCTGGAATTTAAAGAATCCTTTCCCAGGGGAGATGCAGTTGCAAAAACCATTATTGCCTTTGCAAATGGAGCTGGTGGAACACTTGTATTTGGTGTACAAGACAGTCCAAGAAAAATTATCGGTATTTCTGATGATCAGTTGTTTGTGCTTGAAGAAAAAATTTCAAGTCACCTTTTTGATTTGTGTGCTCCAACAATAATTCCTGAAATTTATATCCAGTCAGCAGAAGGAAAAAATCTCCTGATTGTTGAAATTTTCCCCGGATCACAAAAACCATATTTTTTAAAGAGCAAAGGCAAGAACAATGGTACCTATATCCGAATAGGATCATCCAACAGAAAAGCCTCCTTTGAGATTATAGAAGAACTTGAACGGCAGAAACGCAAAATCTCCTTTGATTCAGTTATAGTGTATGAGAAGTTTGATATTGATAAATCTCTGATAAGTTTCATGAAATTTTTTAAAGATCAGTCAGGTCTTAAAATGGATCATGAACATCTTAAAAACAGTGGACTTATTGTAAGCGAAAGGGACACTGAGTTTCCTGCAACTGCTTCTGTGCTATTATCTGATTCTGCATTAAAACAACGTTTGTTCCCTTATGCAAAAATTGAGTGTGCAAGATTTAAAGGCAATAATACCAGCGTTTTTCTGGATCAGACTACCATTGAAGGGCCTGTGTTTTCTTCTTCTGACCTGTGCATGGATTTTATCAAAAGAAATATAGCTCTCTCTTCTGTAATTAAAGATGTGTATCGGGAAGACAGATGGGAGTATCCTGTTGCAGCAGTCAGGGAAGCTGTGAATAATGCTGTTGTTCATAGAGATTACAGCATACTTGGCAGTGATATAAAAGTTGCTCTGTTTGATAATATGCTTGAGATTACAAGTCCGGGTCCTCTGCCGGATACCATGCCAATAGAAAAATTGGGCTCCGGCAGATCCGAGATCAGAAACAGGGTTCTGGCACCGATTTTTAAAAAATTAAAACTAATCGAATCATGGGGTACCGGTATTCAGAGAATGAAGGATGAAGTCAGCAAATATCCAAATATTGATCTTGAGTTCAGGGAGACAGAGTACTCTTTTCAAGTTCGTTTTATAAAAAAAGAATCAGAAAAAAATGGGCAGAGTCAGGGCACAGTCAGGGCAGAGTCAAGGCAGAGTCAGGAAAACCATAGCAATGAGATGACACAATTATCAAAAAACATAATCAAATTGCTGAAAACCGGTGCTAAATCAAAATCAGAAGTTGCTGCTGATCTTGGCTTATCAGGGGTGACAGGGCATTTAAACAGAAGTTTTAAAACGCTGTTAAATGAAGGTTTTATTCAATACACCATTCCTGAAAAACCCCAAAGCCGACTGCAAAAATATATGCTGATGGAAAAAGATGTTGATCATACAGGAGAAAACAAATGATTCCATCTGTGCTGGCACAGCATGTTGAACAAGGTATAAAGGATTTTCTGCGTACTACTTTCCCTGTTACAACATCTTGTTTTTCTAATATTCTAAATAATTTTCTTGATGAGCCAGGCAATCTGTTTAAAGGACCTTATTTAAATATTCAACTCCCCTTTCAACAGGGAAGTGAAAAATCAAAAGGCTATTTTTCAAATCTGGCCATGCCTTTTGTGCCTTACCTTCATCAGGAAAAAGCCTTTGACCGTCTGTCCGGACCTAATCCAAAATCAACCATTGTTGCCACAGGTACCGGGTCAGGAAAAACTGAATGTTTTTTATATCCTGCTCTTGATTATTGCTATCAGCATAAAGGTGAGCCGGGAATCAAGGCTGTCCTTATCTATCCTATGAATGCCCTTGCAATGGATCAGGCAGGCAGGCTTGCAAAACTGATTTTTAACAGCCAGCTTAAAGGCCATGTGACAGCAGGAATTTATGTGGGGCAGCGTGAGCAGAATCCATCAATGCTCATGACCAGGGAAAGATTGATCTCTGACAAGGACACATTAAGGCTTTCTCCGCCGGATATACTGCTTACCAATTATAAGATGCTGGATTATCTTCTTACCCGTCCTGATGACCGTCCTCTCTGGATGCATAACAACAGTGACACATTGCGTTTTCTTGTTGTTGATGAACTCCATACTTTTGATGGTGCTCAAGGGTCCGATTTGGCTTGTCTCATCCGCCGTCTGAAAGCAAGGCTTGCCATAGAGCCGGATAATTTGTGTTGTGTAGGTACTTCTGCAACGCTTGGAAGCCGTGGGGAACAAGAAGATTTACTGAAATATGCTTCCACTGTTTTTGGTGAAAATTTTACAAAAGACTCAATTATTTTAGAATCAAGGAAAAGCGCAGGCGAATTTCTTGGTGATAATCTGATATCCCATGTGGATATTGTTCCAGTAGAAAAGGCTGATGAGCTTGATCCAAATCATTACAACAATTATGAAGAGTATATTAAAGCCCAGTATAAACTATGGTTTGGCAAAGATATTACAGGTGGATTTCACTCCTCAGGGTGGAGAATTGCTTTGGGTGAAGAACTTAAAACACACCTTTTTTTCCAAAATCTGCTCAAAACCCTGAAAGGCAAAGTTCATGAGTTTAAAGATATCTTTATCCAGCTTGAAAAGGTTACTAAAGGATTTAAAGATGAGAAGATTCAATACAAAACAGGTGTATTGACAAGCCTGTTATCCCTTGTATCAGAAGCACGATCCAAAGTTACTGTAAAAACTTTGATTGATATTGATGATGGTGGCATTCAATCTGACAGTAATGAAAAACAAACAATCCTGCCCTTTTTAGATGTAAGGATTCAGTTGTGGATGCGGGAATTGAGAAGAATGATTGCAAAAGTTTCAAAAACCCCGGGGTTACGCTTTGCTGATGATTTAAATGAGGAGCAGTTAAAAAATCATCTTCCCATAGTTCACTGCAGAGAGTGTGGTGTAATGGGGTGGTCAGGTCTTAAACATAAGGTGAGTTCTCAGATTAATGGAAATCTTAAAGATTATTACTTTGCTTTTTTTCATCAAGATCCCAAGGTTGTTTATCTGTTCCCGGAGGATGAGTCAGATTCTGATTTACCAGTTCCAAAGGATATTGCAGGAAGAAGAAGTCAAACCCATAAAACCGGTATGGTTTATCTCTGTGCTAAATGTCTGAATATTACTTCCAAGGCAAACCTTGAAAATTGTCCTTTTTGTGAGCATGAAGAGCTGATACTGGTATATATGCCCGATGTCAGAGTACAGAGAAGGGGCCGTCCGATTAGTGAAAACAGATGTCCTTATTGTGGCTCGTCCAGCTCCCTTACTCTTTTGGGTTCACGGGCAGCAAGTCTGACCAGTGTTATGATTGTGCAGCTATATTCTTCTACTTATAATGATGATAAAAAACTCTTAACCTTTTCTGATAATGTTCAAGATGCAGCCCACAGGGCAGGTTTTTTTAATGGCAGAACTTATAGATTTAATTTCCGTACAGCCCTTCAAAAAACGGTTCTCAATGTTGGAGATGATAAAAACCTTACTGAATTGATAGATGTTTTTATTGATTACTGGACAAACAAGCTTGATCAAAACAGGTATATCGCAACCTTTCTTGCTCCAAATATGGAGTGGCTCAATGATTATGATTATCTGAAAAATCATGGCAGCCTGCCAAAAGATTCTACTTTGCTGCAAAATGTTAATAATCGTGTTGGCTGGGAAATCATCAGTGAATATTGTTTCAGGGCAAGGATCGGCAGGACTTTGGAAAAAACCGGTTCATCTATTGGGTATCTTGATCCTGTTCTGCTTATAAAGGCAGCCAAGCTGTTGCTTGAGCCTCTCCAGAATGAAATTGGTCTGTTGAGAAAGCTTGATCTAAAAAGTTTGATCCGGTTTCTGCTGGGCATCATTATACATCTGAAAAATCAGGGCGGTATTTATATACTTGCCCTTAATTCATTTATTGAAAGTTATGGTAATTCTTATGTCATTAACCATAATATCAACTGGATGCCCAACTTTGGAACTAACTCCAGAACTCCATCTTTTTTAACCACCAAAAAAGGCAGCAGATTTGACCAGCTATTGAGCACAGCTGCAACAAGAGTAACCTGGTATCAGGGGTGGATTGATAAATGCTTTTTTGATTTTTTCCCGGATATAGGAACAGTTTCTGAGGTATCAAAAGACCTCTATACTCTTGTATTTAAAACATTAGTTGATCAGGGTATCTTTAAAGAAAAAATTGTCAGGAGTGATAAAATATGGGGCATTCTTCCTGAAGCACTTAAAGTGTCTGCAAGGGTCAACCAGTTCAGATGCCGGTCGTGCGGGCATAATATCTCTATTGCAGCAGAAGAAAGAGAATATTTTTTAAATTCTTTATGCCAGCGTTTTCATTGTTACGGCAGGTATGAATATTATGAAAAAGATATGGATTATTATGGGAATTTGTATGCAACAGGTGATGTTGAACGAATTTTTGCGAAGGAACATACAGGACTTTTAAATAGAACAGAGCGTGAACTCCTTGAAATAGAGTTTAAATCCAATAATGAGAGTCGGGAACCCTGGTTTCCAAATTTGTTATCCTGCACTCCAACCCTTGAAATGGGCATTGATATTGGAAATCTTTCTTCATTGATTCTATGTTCAGTACCTCCTGCTCAGACTAATTACCTGCAGCGGATTGGTCGGGCAGGAAGGCGTGACGGTAATGCTCTGAATTTAACTGTTGCCAATGCAAGACCCCATGATCTGTTTTTCTTTGCAGAACCCGAAGAGATGCTGTCAGGACATATAGAGGCCCCGGGAATTTTCCTTGATGCTTCAGCTGTTCTGGAGAGACAATTTACAGCCTTTTGTTTTGATAAATGGATAGTAATGGATTTAAATGCATTTTTGCCAAAAAAACTTGGGCAGGTGCTGAACAATCTTCAATCTGTGGACAAACAAAAGTTTCCCCACAGCTTTATTCATTTTATTGAAACCAACCAGGCTGACCTGTTTGATCAGTTTTTAGATCTTTTCAAAAACAGCACATTTGAGCTGAGTCTTGAATCAATAAATCATCTGGAAATATTTGTTCAAGGAGATCGTAATTGGCAGGGCAGTCTTCATTACCATATTATGAATGGGATGCATAACAGACAAAAAGAGAAAGAAACCCTGCGCAAAAAGGTACAGATACTAAATTCAAAAATCAGGAAAAAAAAGAAGGGACCAAAAGATCAGAATTTTGAGAATGAATTAAGGGAATTGAGTATTGAAAAATCAGCTCTCCAGGGTCTTGTAAAAAGTATCAGCGATCGGGACACTTTTAATTTTTTTACAGACGAAGGGCTGCTTCCCAATTATGCCTTCCCGGAAGCAGGGGTTATGCTCAATTCTCTGATTTATAGGAAAAAGCAAAAAATCCAGGAAGGAGAAGGCTCCTATGATACCTGGAATTATGAGTATGAACGACCTGCGGTCAGTGCTCTGCAGGAGCTTGCACCAGCCAATACTTTCTATGCTGAAGGCAGGAAAGTAAAGATTGATCAAGTTGATATGACCATATCTGAAGTGCAGACATGGCGGTTTTGCAATAACTGTTCTCACAAAGTAATGATTGGTAAAGAAGATGAGAAAGAGACCTGCATGAATTGTGGAAGTCCAATGTGGGCAGATGCTGGACAAAAACGCCTTATGCTCAAGATGCGCCAGGTTTTTGCATCATCTTCTGATAAACAAAGCCGGATCAGTGATGATTCTGATGACCGAGACCCTCTTTTCTACAATAAACAGATGCTTGTGGAATTTGATGACAAACATATTCTTGATGTTTATAAGGTTGATGCTGATTTCCCATTTGGATTTGATTTTCTCTCCAATGTTGATTTTTGTGAAATTAACTTTGGTGAAAAAACTGAAATAGGAGATAAGATCTCCATTGCCGGCGTGGAAATGCCCAGGAAAGGATTTTCTCTTTGCAGGATATGCGGCAAGGTGCAGGAAGACCCTAAACACTCATCCCATGCATTTACCTGTACAGCAAGGGATCAGGAGAGTGATAAAAATCTGATTGATTGTATTTATCTTTACAGACAGTTTAAGTCTGAAGCTATCAGGATTTTACTGCCTGTGAATATTATTTCAGATTCCAACCGTAAACTTCAATCTTTTATTGCTGCCATGCAGCTTGGTCTCAAAAAAAAATTTGGAGGGAAAATTGATCATCTCCAGACAACTGTCCATGAAGAGCCTTTGCCTGAATCTTCATTAAAACGAAAATACCTGGTACTTTATGACACTGTCCCTGGCGGCACAGGCTATTTAAAACAATTGATGCGTTCAGAAAAACAACTTATGGAGGTCTTGCAACTTTCACTGGATGTTTTGAAATCATGCAGCTGTAATCTGGATGAAACAAAAGATGGCTGCTATAAATGCCTGTTTGCATATCGAAGCAGTTATACTATGCCGGAAACATCCAGAACTGCAGCAATTGAACTGCTTGCTGAAATTTTAAGTTACCGGGATAATCTGGTAAAAACCGGCAATATTAATGACATATCATTTAATACATTTATTGAAAGCGAGTTGGAAGCCCGCTTTCTTGGAGCCCTGAAACTCTATCGCTCAGCCGCTTTACCTTTAATGATTAAAAATGATCTTGTAAATGGGAAACCTGGATATTTCCTTAAGGTAGGAGACAGAGCATATTACATTGAGCCACAGGTGAAGCTTGGCGAGTTCAATGGGGTTAGTGTACCATCAAGAGCTGATTTTGTTATCAGGCCTGCACGTATTAAGGATGGGATGAAACCTATTGCACTTTTTCTGGATGGTTTTACCTGGCATAGAGATCGTGTTGGCCTGGATATGGCACAAAGGATGGCTATTGTTCAAACAGGAAAATTTCATACCTGGTCACTTAGCTGGTATGATATAGAAAATATATTTAAACCCCAAAAAACTTTTTTTGAAGATTATCTGAACCCGGGAAGTCTGCCGTCTGGAGACAATCTTGATGCATTTCTAAAAGGGTAAGGTTTAAGCTCGTTTAAAAAATTTATCAAGTATAACAGTTTTGACTTACTGATTCATTTTCTTGAGAATCCGGATGAAGAGCAGTGGAAAAGATTTATGTTTGTCATCTCACTGCTGCATCTTGATCCAAATCGATTTGCTGATAATGAAGCGGTCAAAGAGTGGATAAATAATATTGAAGAATTATTGCCTGATGAAATAACAGAAAAGATAATGGAAAGTGATTGTCCAGGCTTGATTCAAAGCTGCCTCTATGGAAGTTATGAAAAGGCTTTGGATGCAGAAAATATATTTTTAAAACAGTATATAACAGCCGAACAACAATCAATACAACCACCGGGGGAGCCGCTTGGAATAAGGGTCGGCTGCTGGCTTAATGATACTGAAGAGATTAAAAATAAAAATGAATTTCAATCACACTGGAATGGATTCTTAAGGCTATATAATTATTTTCAGTTTTTACCTTATACTTATTTTGTGACTGCCAGCGGTATAAAGGATAATGCCTATGATGGAATCAAGTTTTTCGATGAAATAATTATAGAAACAGATGGTGATGATAAAACATCTATGGCCAGTGATTGGGATGAATTAAAAGATATTACAGATGGGCAATTTCATGGACTTCTTGGCTTATTGAAAGATAATGAGTGGCCGGTTCCTGAAGCCGGGTTTGAACTTGAAGGGGACAACGGTGAAATAATAGCAAGTGCTGAGTTTAGCTGGGAAGATTTAAAAATTGCTTTTCTTATTGATGAAGAAATGGAATATGAAAATATCTTTTTAGATTTAGATTGGAAAATCACTCCATTGTCAGATGTTTTGCAAAATTCTGATAAATATATGTCCATGAAAAATTCAAAAGGAGAATAGAATAAATGATATTAAAGCGTAAAATCAAAGTGGCTATCTCTTCAGAATTCATGAATGCTTTTGCAAGAATCCCCAAAAAAATGCAAAGCAAAATTTTAGAGTTTATTACTAAATTCAGGAATAATCCTACATCATCCGGTATTCATTATGAAAACATAGCACAATTTAAAGATCCTACACTGAAATCAGTCAGGATTGACAAGACCTACAGAGGGATAGTAAAAAAGCCTGATTCAGGCAATGTATATATGCTTCTTTGGGTTGATCACCATGATAAAGCTTATGAATGGGCAAAAAATAAAAAATGTAAAATTAATCCTGAAACAGGAAGTCTTCAAGTCTACGATGTGGATGACTCTCAATTTGAAGTCTCTAAGACAGATACAACAGAATCTGGAACAACTCAACCGGAACAATATCAGAAAAGTTTGTTTGACGATGTCCATGACCGCCATCTTTTAAAACTTGGGGTTCCTTTAGAGCTTATACCCAAAGTTCGCAACGTTTATACTGATGAACAATTAGACAAGGTTGTGATCCAATTGCCAACTGAAGCTAATGAGGCTCTAACTGCCATTGCAGCAGGATATACTTTAGATGAAGTTTTTAGAGAATTTAATAAATCAATAGAGAAAGATCAAAAGATAGATACTGAAGATTTTGAAGCAGCCCTTGAAAATCCTGATACAAAACAACGCTTCTTTGTGGCTGAGGATGACCTGGTTCTTCAGGAAATACTAAAGGCGCCATTGGAAAAATGGAGAGTATTTCTTCATCCTTCTCAAAGGCACTTAGTGACAAATAACTGGAATGGACCGGTAAGAGTTCTTGGTGGAGCCGGAACAGGTAAGACAGTTGTTGCCATTCACAGAGCCAAATGGCTTGTTGAAAATGTATATACTCAGAAACATGATAAAATACTTTTCACAACTTTTACACGTAATCTTAGTGCAGATATTAAAGAGAATCTTGGAAAAATATGTTCTGAAAAACTTATTCGCCGAATTGAAGTTGTTAATTTAGATAGATGGGTATCAGGCTTTTTAAGAAACAACAGATATATGTATAATATTGATTATGGAGAACGTACTAAACCATTATGGGACAAAGCTGTAACACTTGCTCCAAGTGAATTGGGTTTATCTGATGTTTTTTATAGAGAGGAGTGGGAAAGAGTGATTCAACCTCAATCTATAACTTCTTTCCAGGAATATTTAAATGCTTCCAGGGTCGGCAGAGGAACACGGTTAACCCGGAAGTACAGAAAAGCTGTCTGGACAGTTTTTGAGGAGTATCGGCTGTTATTAAACGAAAATAATCTTTGTGAAATTGAAGATGCCATGAGAGATGCCTGCGCCCTCATCCGTGACAAAGGTGATGTTCTGCCGTATAAAGCTGCTATAGTTGATGAAGCACAGGATATGAGTGTACAGGCTTTTAAGCTTATTCGACAGATGATCCCTGGTGGAGATCAGCAAAATGATCTCTTTATTGCCGGTGATGCGCACCAGAGAATCTATCGTCATAAAATTGTTCTTGGACAATGCGGCATAAATATTCTTGGTCGGGGCAGAAGACTTAAAATTAATTATCGGACAACTGAAGAAAACAGGCACTGGGCTGAATCGCTTTTAAAAGGTATAAAATTTGATGATCTCGATGGTGGACTGGATGACCAAAAAGGATATAAATCCCTTACCCATGGTGTTGTTCCCCAAGTTAAAAATACAACATCTTTTCAAAATGAGATTGAATTTATCACACAATATCTTGAACAGGTTAAACAAAAATCCGGTTCTCTTAATGAAATTTGCCTGGTTGCACGCACTCACAATCTTCTCAAGCAATACGAGGGCGCCCTGAAGTCTAAAGGTATTGACACATATTTTATAAAACGCAGTGAAGCTGAAAATAGGAATAATGCAGGAGTCAGGCTTGCCACCATGCACCGTGTCAAAGGACTTGAATTTGACAGGGTAATCATCGCAGGAGTGAATGATGGCATTGTCCCTCTATCAAACAACTGTAATCAACCCGGTGATCAAGTGATAAGAAAGGAAAATGAAACCCAGGAACGTGCACTGCTTTATGTGGCTGCAACCAGAGCAAAAAAAGAAGTTGTTGTTACAAGTTTTGGAGAACCAAGTCGCTTTATAAATTAAGGGCGGAATACTATGAATCCAGGAATTAGAGTAAGACTAATATCTGATCCAGGCCGTGTGGGAACCACGACCGGAAAGTTACGAAAAAGAGGCGGTAGAGTTTTTTGGAAAATTACTTTTTCTGAC
This sequence comes from Desulfobacula sp., assembly GCA_027858355.1. The sequence continues at coordinate 17,286 of JAQICW010000684.1, read as the reverse complement.
GGATCACAGTATATTTCTGAAAAACAGCTTGAGATAATCCAAGCTGATATAGAAGACGGTCTTGAACTTTTAAATCTGGGTAAATTCGGCAGAGCCCGGGATTTGCGTGGTGCTATAACTCATATCAGATTAAGTGGCCGCCTGGCTGATCTTATTTATAGTATGGAAACAACAAATACTGACTTTTATCCTTATCAATTTAAACCCGTATTAAATTTTTTGGAATCACCAAGTGGTGGGATTTTAATTGCTGATGAGGTTGGTTTAGGGAAAACCATTGAGGCAGGACTCATCTGGACTGAACTACGCAGCAGGTATGATACCAGACGGTTAATGGTTCTTTGCCCGGCTATGCTCAGAGAAAAGTGGAAATTGGAATTGCAGCACCGTTTTGGAATTAAAGCAAGAATCGTTGATACTGCAGAAACTTTACAAACCCTTATAGAATATAGATCTGGAGACTTAAACGACTTTGCTATTGTTGCAAGCATGCAGGGCCTTAGACCAAATCGTGGCTGGGAAGATGATCCTGTTATTGCTAATAAAACATCTGTTAAGCTTGCAAATTTTCTTAATGAAAATGCCCATGATGACCCATTGTTGGATCTTTTGATCATTGATGAGGCTCATTATCTTCGCAATCCTCACAGTATGACATCAAAACTTGGACGGTTGCTTCGAGATGTGACAGCCCATGTTGTTTTGTTATCTGCGACTCCTATTCATTTGAAGAGTCAGGACCTTTATCACCTGCTTAATATTGTAGATGAGGATTCCTTTAACCAAATTCATGTTTTTGATGATATTCTTCAGGCAAATGCACCATTAATTCAAGCCAGAGATATGATTTTAAATGAAAATGTTGATATTGAGTTGTTTCTTAAGCAGCTTGAAGAAGCAGCAACACACATGCTGCTTAGCAACAATCGTCAATTGCATGCTATTTTAGATAATCCTCCAAGCAACGATGACCTGAATAATAATTCTTACAGAAGCCAACTTGCTCACCGTCTTGAAAACATTAATCTTTTAGGACATGCCGTTACTAGAACTAGAAAACGAGAAGTTACTGAGTGGAAGGTTATAAGACAGGCTATTCCAGAAATTGTTGATTTGACGTCTGTGGAGGCAGAATTTTACAAGCGGGTAACCGAATTAGTTCGTGACTATTGTCTTGAAAGTGATGCTCATGAAGGATTTTTATTAGTGACTCCTCAACGTCAGATATCAAGTTCAATGCCAGCTGCACTTCGGGAATGGCAACAAAAAAAAATTAAATATGATCAGATGTATGAAGATTTAGGAGATGACCAGGAAGATAATATAGACATTGGACCCTTGGTTCAAAGGATTCTTGACTGTTCTGATGAATTGGGCGATCTAAGTGAGCTGTGGGAAAATGACTCAAAATACAAGCGTTTAAGTTCAGAATTGAAACGATACCTCAAAGAATATCCAAAAGAAAAAATAGTAATTTTTGCCTATTTCAGACCGACACTCAACTATCTTCATGAACGATTGGCATCTGAAAATATTGATAGTTTAGTGGTGATGGGTGGGGGATCAGTAGACAAATACGAAATAATGGAAAAATTTAAAGATCCAAAAGGACCTAATATCCTTTTAGCCTCTGAAGTTGCAAGCGAAGGTGTTGATCTTCAATTTTCCAGAGTTGTAGTTAACTATGATCTGCCTTGGAATCCAATGAAAGTGGAACAGCGTATTGGTCGTATTGACCGCCTTGGCCAGCCTTCTCCTACAATAACTATCTGGAATCTTTTTTATGCTGATACTATTGATGCCAGAATTTATAATCGTTTATATGAACGCCTTGGTATTTTTGAATATGCTTTGGGTGGTCTTGAAGCTGTTTTAGGTGAAGAAATAAAAAAACTTACCATTGATCTGCTTAAAGGCAGGCTTTCTTCAGATCAGGAAGAGGCTCGTATTTCGCAAACTCAGCAAGCACTATCCTATTTGATTGATGAGGAAAAACGACTAGAAGAAAATGCTAATAATCTTATAGCACATGGAGATTATATTCTACATCAAGTCAAAGCCGCTAAAGAACTTGGACGTCGTATTACCGGCCATGATCTTTGGATTTATATAAGGGATTTCTTTAATACTAAATACCCAGGATGTGAATTTCATCAAACCCAAGAAGATGAACTTGTTTTTAATATTAAACTATCAGGAGAAGCTCGTTTTAATTTTGAACGTTTTATACAAACAAACCATCTGACAGGTCAAACCAGAATCTTACAAACTGCTTACAAAGCAATCCAATGTCAGTTTAAAAATCAGGTTCCTCAGATGAGACAAGGTCGATATGAGTACATCAATCAATTCCATCCTCTTACACGTTTTGTAAGCGAAAGTATTCAAAAAAGCATTAGTCAGTCAGAAACTGTGTATTTCCCAAGTGTGAGTATACGGCTAAATCGTAAAGAAATTCCTTCGATCAAGCCGGGAGACTATATCTTTTATGTTGAGCGTTGGACGATTCAAGGAGTAAAAGATATTGAAAGAATGGTTTATTATGCTAAAATAACGGATGAAAAATCTATTTTCCTGAATGAAGAAATAGCTGAACAAATAGTGACCATTTCAGCTCAAAGAGGTAAAGATTGGTTATCAGCAGCTAATGAAGTTGATATTTCATCTATTGTTTTTCTTGTCGAAGATTGTATGGATGCTGCTGAACAACAATATTCAAATTATATTGCTTTTCTCGAGAATGAAAATAATGATAGGGCTGACCTTCAAGAAAAAACTTTGAGACTTCATATGGAACGCCAACAGGAAAAATTAAATGATGTCCTGCGCAAGCATGAGGTGAGAGGAAATCTCAAAATGATTGCACCTACAAAAGGTCTGATAAAAAAAATGGAGACCAGGGTAAAAGATAAAATAAGATTGATTGAAGAAAGAAGAAAATTACAACATCATAATAAGGAAGTGTGTCTTGGAATAATCAGAATTGAATAACAACTAAATGGGAATACCATGGAAAAAAAGGTAGAAATAGATCAAGAGAAGAAAGAAGATGCTGGAGATGCCCAATTACACAACGGATACCCTGATGGTGAAAGTGATATTGTTATTGGCTTTGATTTTGGCACATCATCATCAAAGGTAGTGATTCAAGATTCTGTTCTACATATTGCATATGCTGTTCCTTTTGATTCATTTGCATGTTCAGGAAACAATTATCTTATTCCGACAAAGATTTTTATCAGTAGTAATGGTGAATTAAATCTGGCAAAACAAAAATTTTCATATGCCAATTTAAAAATTGATTTCATGGAGAATTCATTTAAAGTTATTTTCAAATCAAAAACCGCTTCTCAAAGTATTACAAACATAGAACTTACAACGGGATATATTGCACTGGTAATTCAAAAGGCTCGCCTTTGGTTTTTGGAGCACACTGAAGCTATTTATAGAAATAAACATATTTATTGGCATATTAATTTAGGGATTCCATCAGAAAGTTATAACACTAAAAAAATAAGAAGTAGATTCCAAGCAGTGATTATGGCATCTTGGAGAATTTCCCGGAGTAAAGAACCAATTACTATAAGAGAAGTGAAAAAAAGACTGAAAGAAGTGAATACAATTGATCTAAATGCTAATGGATCTCTTTGGTTATCTTCTGATTATATCAATACTCATCCTGAAGTTATTATGGAAGTTGTTGGATATGTCCGCTCTCCGCAGCGTACAAGAGGATTGCATCTTTTAGTTGATATCGGAGCATCTACTCTGGATACTGCCACTTTTATTATACATAGTAATGATGACGAAGATATTTTCCCTCTTCTTGAAACAAGAGTTGAAAACCATGGCACAATGGCACTTCACAATTGTAGAATACAGGCTTTAAAAAACAATCTGCAAAACTTATTAAAGGAAAAAAGATCTATTGATCCCACAATGCCATTGCCCGACTTGGCATTTTATGAAATTGAACTGGATAGCAATGACCTTTCTGAAATAGACAATAAATTTTTTAAAAAGAGCTCTGCAACAATTGGTGAAATACTCCGAACAACGAAGCAAAAACGCGCTCCTAATGCTACTGCTTGGGAAAAAGGTCTTCCTGTTTTTATTTGTGGAGGTGGCGGAAGATTGCCTTCATACAAAACAATGATAAAAAAGCTTGGTTCTAGAATTGCAAAAGCCCGCACAGACACAAGTGATTTCATTATTAAAAAGATACCGAAGCCTGATCAATTAGAAGCACCAGATCTTTCACACGAAGAATACGACCGACTTGCAGTTGCTTATGGCTTAAGTTTCTCCTCTGATGAAATTGGTACTGTTATTCCTGAAAATGAAATAGAGGATATTAATATGGAAAAAGAAAATTTTGATTATGAGAATCGATTTATTGGTAAGGAAATGTGTTAAATTATTATTTGCTTACTTTCAAATAAAGAACAAGAATAGAAAATAAATCCTAAAAAGTATTATCTGCACATGTAGGAACATCTCAATTCGATTGCACAAAAGGGAAAAAGGATGAAAATAAAAAAGATTTTTTATGTTTATCAATATAAGGACAAATTGACAGATGTCCCGTTCTATATTGGTAAAGGAAAGAATCATCGTTCAACAGCGCATCTTAATGAGGCAAGAAAATCAAATACCAGAAATCCCAAACTCAATATGATAAGAAGGCTTAATTTCGGAGAAGGGGTTATAATTGAAATAATAGCAAAAAATTTAGAAGAATCAAAAGCATTAGCTCTCGAAACCAGGTTTATACAAAAGATAGGTCGAAAAGATCTTGGAGACGGCCTATTATTAAACAAAACAAATGGTGGAGAGGGTATTTCTGGAGGCATTGACCAATTTGGATATAAACGAAAAGGTATTGCTCGGTTTATAACGGACATGGTTTATCGCGGTGAGTTTATTCAAAATATGCCACAATCAGTCCGACAATATGTGATTGAGAATGAAATGAAAGTTAAATGGATAGAAGAGCGTATAATTCCACATATTCAAGAAATGGGAAATGTTGGATGCCATTACAAAGGACCAAAAATATTATTACATGGTTGGCAATTTTCTTTAAATCGTAAAATGACTGATGTAAATTTTCTTACGCTTAACACTCATGGATTTTTAAAGGTACACGGGGATCTTCCTTTTAACCAGGCCTATATTACAGATATCCCTGAAAATTTTAATTTTGGTTATTAATACATAATATTTAAAATATTGTAACACTTTTAAGAGGACACGTATAAGAGGTGCATATGGAAGACAATGATTTGTTAGACAAGGGTGAGCCTCTCGATTACATTTTTAGAGTAAGTTCTATTTGTTTTATTAACAAAGAAATGCGATATGTATAGATATGTCCTTTTTTTCTTGGCTTGATTATTCAGAATCTGAACGAAATGAGGTTCTTGAGCTGGTAAATGCCCTTGGTGATAGGGATACGCGTGATGAATTAGGTATTGGTACTGTCAGAGATTCTTTTGCAGACCTGCTTTTTCCTGGGACATCTACAATCCAGACACGTGCACGTTATTTTTTCTTTGTACCCTGGATTTATCTAACTATTGAAAAACGCCTGAGATCAAATAAGGCATCTGGTAAGGAGGATATTGCTAAACGACTCAGAAATGAAGAAATTAGCCTGATAAACTATCTTGCGAAGTCGAATGAACCAGAGGGGATAATTGGCATTGACGCCCGTAAAACTTTAAAAAGTCTGCCCTGCAGCATATACTGGAATGGTCTATCCGCTTGGGGAATTAGAATGTGTAATGGTTCACAGGATCAATACAATCATGCCCTCCATGTACACGGTCCTCCTAAACCCCTCACTATGAGAAGCAGTGAAGACTCTATCGAAATGGGTAGAAATCTGCAAAATTGGCATCCGGGATTACCACCTTGCCCTAAGTATTTTCCCTATGTGGAAACTTCTCTTAGCTTAACCAGCGAAGAAGCAAGTTATTTAAGGGAAAGAATAATGCATAATGCCCCCGGTACTTTTCTTGCCTTTTTGGTAGATCAGGGAAAATCCAGCAAGTCAGTTCAGTTTCCATGGGAACATCCACAAGTTGGTGAGTTGTCCAGCAGATATCGAAAACCGTTACAACATGCTCAGAATTTTTCTGAAACTATTCATGGTGCTGCTCTGCTCTATAACCATTTACTGGCAAAAACTTCTGATCACGAGGAAAGAATTCTTGAATACAATAATAAATTTACAGAGTGGGTTGTGCTAATTCAATCTCGCCAAGAAACTCTTCGTCAATGGGATCTAAAGGAATTCTGGGAAATTGCCTATTCTATAAATTCACGTATCCCCAGGCCAACCAAAACATTTATAGACACATGGTTTGATTTGATTTTTACTATTGATGACCCGCAAAAACTTCTCGATAATCATCAGACTGAAAGTTTTATACGTAATCGAGAGCACTTTTTGAAAAGAGGTCAAGCTAGACTCTTTAATCAAAGAGCGCTCGAATTGTGGGGTGGAGCAGCTGGTACCAACAGGCTTGATTATCGGTGGAGTACGGTGCAAACCATACTTGCCGATATCCAGAAAGCCTATACGGAGGAATATAAAATTGCTTAATCCACAAGATCGCAGCCTGCTATTAGAAACCCTCCGTCCTCCAGCTGGGTATATGCTCGATCATGCCATCGGGTGCACCTTTTCGCTCGATCTTCATGCCCTCCTTACTACTCCTCTGGCTTTCACCTTTTTTGACTGGGAGGAAGATTCAGGCAATATCACTTCAGATCCTCTGGCTCTTCTTGAGTCTGTGAGGCGAAATGCCGACAAGATTAGCATATTCTGTCAAGCTGGGCAGATATCTGTACCTAGAAAGCAGGAACGTATCTTTGCCTATCTTGAAAATTCAGTTTATGAAGTACTGCCGCCAACTTCTAACGGTGTATTTCATCCCAAGATTTGGCTCATACGTTATACTCATGAAACCGAGCCAATACATTATCGATTTATTTGTCTCAGTCGTAACCTTACTTTTGATAAATCGTGGGACACAGTGCTTGTACTTGACGGACTTCTTTCGAAAAGAGTTAATGCATACGGGATCAACAACCCAATTGGTGATTTTATTCAGCAGTTGCCCAGTCTGTCAATAACATCCCCAGATCAGGCAACCATCAATAAGGTCGAGCAGATGCAATATGAAGCTCGACGAGTTCTCTTTGAGCCTCCAGAGGGCATAGAAAAACTTTCTTTTCATCCAATTGGCATATCGGGGTATAAAAATTTTACATTCGGTGCTCACAAACGACGGATGCTGGCCATGTCGCCATTTCTTTCTGATAAATTTGTTGAAAACCTGATCAAGCAGAGAAGAAATTGTGTCATTATTTCTCTTCAGGAGTCATTGGAAAAGATTAATAAAGAAACACTACAACTGTATGGAAAGGTTTTTACCTTAAGTCGAGACGCTGAAAGCGAAGAATCTGAAAATGAGACGACGGAAGGCAAAGACACACCATTGCTCTCAGGGTTACACGCTAAGCTATTTGTCATGGATGATGGGTGGAAGGCTAATGTGTGGACCGGCTCGGCTAACGCTACTGATGCAGCCTTCAATACAAATGTAGAATTTCTTGTCTGCCTTCGGGGTAGATTAGTTGATCTGGGAATTGATAAATTACTTGATCAGGAGGGTAATAATACAAGTTTTGCTGATTTGCTTCAGGAGTATAAGGTTCAAGAGGAACTGTCATCTACTGACCCGATACAAGTGGAACTGGAAAAGAGTTTAAGGGAGGTTCGCTTGGTGCTAATATCAGGCAGTCTCTGCGCTGAATATGTACCAATTGAGAGTGCCCAGGAGTTTCAATTGGAGATAAAAACAGACCCGGAAAAGAATATGTCCTTAAACCCGAACGTAAAAATACGTTGTTGGCCGATTACACTCTCTTATAACCGTGCATTACTAAGTACATTCTATCCAGGTCAGAAATTGAGTTTCGGTAAGATCTCATTGGGTGCAATTACCGCTTTTTTTGCCTTTGAACTTGAATGCACAAAAGATGGCCAAACCTGCACGGAACGATTTGTTACAAAACTTAAACTTATTGGAGAACCGAAAGATCGTCTGCAAAAGCTTCTGCGGTCTCTACTTGAAAATAAATCACAGGTTTTACGTCTGCTCTTACTGCTCTTGGCTGATCAGTCAGTGTCCATTAATAAGTTAATAAACATTCACCGTCACCTCGGTAATGTAGGAACGTTTTCAGAAAGTACGTTCACCGGAATTCCGCTCCTTGAATCGCTGATGAAGGCGTTGGCTCAAAATCCGGAAAAACTGGATAGAATCAATCGCCTTGTTGAAGATCTATGCAAAACAGATGAAGGACAGAATTTATTTCCGAAAGGATTCATGCAGGTATGGGAATCTATCTGGCAAATCCGCAGTGAGATGATTTTATGACAATTCGACCCGATATACAGAAAATCCTTGATGGTTTAAAGCCCTTCCAACGTGATACAGTTGAGTATGTCTTTGATCGTCTTTACCATTCCAAAGAAAGTAGCAATCGGTTTCTGGTCGCGGATGAAGTGGGCCTTGGAAAAACATTGGTCGCCAGAGGTGTCATTGCCAAAGCAATCGAGCATATGTGGGATCATATCGAACGTATAGATATCGTCTATATATGTTCAAATACAGATATTGCCCGCCAGAACATTAATCGTCTGAACATAACCGGGCAGGGAGACTTTGCCCATGCCTCAAGACTTACCCTGCTTCCCTCAATCATCAATGGATTCGACCACAAACTTAACTTTGTTAGCTTCACGCCGGGGACATCCTTTGACCTTAAGTCAAGCACTGGTATACAGCAGGAACGTGCCTTGCTTTTCCACCTGCTAAAGAAAGGATGGGACCTTCCTAACATTCCCGCCTCCAATGTTTTGCAGTGTGATGTGACAGATAAAGATCGATGGCGAACAACGCTTAAAAAGTATGAACCGGGCCTTAATATAGATAAAAATATTGTAGATGCATATTTTGCTGAACTGAATCAATATATTGCCCATGAAAAACAAAAGGACCTGCCCGATATCCGCAGCCGTTTTTTTGATCTTTGCACCCGATTTTCATATTACCAGCAACATAAAAATATTCCTTATGAGAAGATCCGCGCCCGAAATAAAATCATCGGAGAGCTACGGGCAATTTTAGCCAGAACTTGTTTAAAGGCACTTGAGCCAGACTTAGTTATTTTAGATGAGTTTCAGCGCTTTAAGCACCTACTAAATAATGACTCGGATGCCGGTTTGTTAGCACAGGAACTTTTCAATTATTCAGACGAAGATACCGATGTCCGAACCATTCTTCTTTCTGCAACTCCTTATAAAATGTACACTCTTTATGAAGAGTCCGGTGAGGAAGATCATTACCAGGATTTTCTTGCCACCCTTGAATTTCTCGAAGACAATCCCCATAACACTTCTGGAATAAAATTATTAATCGAGGAGTATCGCCGAGAAATGTATCGGTATGGCAATAGTGATTCCATCAGATTACCAATACTCAAACAGAAGTTGGAAAAAGCGCTTCGGAGAACAATGGTACGCACTGAGCGCGTTGCATCAACACCAGGACAGGATGATATGTTGAAAGAAATTTCTGATCGGGACCTCGTTATTCCCCCTTCTGAAATTAAAGCATTTTTGACCATGCAAAAAATCTCCGGGATGCTTGGCATGGGTGATGTTATTGAGTATTGGAAGTCAGCCCCTTATCTTCTTAACTTTATGGATCATTACAAATTAAAAGAAAAATTTGTCAAACAAATCCAAGAGTCTTCTAATTCTCAGTTTACAAAAGCTATACAAAACTCGTCTGACGCTTTTCTATCCTGGAAAGACATTCAATCTTATCAGCAAGTAGACCCAGGTAATGCTCGGCTCAGAAAACTTATAAAAGAACTGCTGGATGACGGTGGCTGGAGATTATTGTGGTCCCCGCCCTCACTTCCATATTATGAACTTGAAGGGCCTTTTGAAAATTTTGAAAGGAAAAACCTCACCAAAAGACTTATTTTTTCTTCCTGGACAGTTGTTCCGAAGGTTCTTGCAGCTATATTGAGTTATGAAGTTGAGCGTCGAATGTATCAATCCTTTGAAGAAAATCCATTGAATACATCTGAAGAAAGAAAAAAACGCCGTCCTCTCCTGCGTTTTGCCTTTAGTAATGAAAGACTGACCGGCTTGCCTGTGCTTGGCCTTCTATATCCAAGTTTTAGCCTTGCCCGCCTTGGAGATCCATTAACTTTTATAAAAAACAGATCCACTGAAACGACTGAAACACTCAAGTCCAGCACCTTACTTTCTATTATTGCAGAACATATTGATAAAAAACTATCACAAATATCTGATGGGGATGAACATTCAGAAAGAGAAGATGAGTCCTGGTACTGGGCTGCCCCCATTCTCTTAGATATTCAGGAGGACAAAGCTGCGGCTGAAAGATGGTTAAAACAGTGGGGATTGCCACAAATTTGGAGTGGCCGATCAAAAGATATCAGTGAGGAAGGTGATGATTCACGCTGGGCAGATCATGTTGAATATGCTGCAAGCCTTCTCAACGGAACAAATATACCACTGGGTAAAAGACCTAAAGATCTTTCATGGGTACTCGCGCAAATGGCTCTTGCTGGTCCCGCTGTCACTTCACTAAGAGCACTATGCAGGATTTCTGGCGGTCTTAAAAATTGTTCAGGTAATTCGATTAGAAATGAAGCTGGAAGAATTGCCTGGGGATTCCGGAAAGTTTTTAACCGGCCAGAAATCATGGCATTAATTAGAGGTATAAACAGAAAATTACCATACTGGCGCAGTGCCCTTGAATACTGTGTGCATGGGGGACTGCAAGCTGTCCTGGATGAGTACACTCATATCTTGCAGGAATTTTTGGGTGTGAATGACCATCCCCCTGATAAAGTCATTAAAGAAGTGGGCCTTACTATTACTTCAGCTTTGTCTCTTACTACGTCTAGAGTTGAAATGGATGATATTTCATTCCAGAACTTAAATAATAATATTCAAATTCAGAGGCGGAGTATGCGCAATCATTTTGCTTTAAGATTTGGCATACAAAAATCTGATGATGGAAGTGAGACAACCCGTGAAGATCATGTCCGAGTAGCTTTTAACTCTCCTTTCTGGCCGTTTGTACTTGTATCTACCTCTGTAGGCCAGGAAGGGCTTGATTTTCATCCATATTGCCATGCCCTATTCCACTGGAATCTTCCTTCGAATCCAGTTGATATGGAACAGCGAGAGGGCCGTATTCATCGTTATAAAGGACATGCTGTTAGAAAAAATATAGCTAAAATATATGCAAACCGCCTCAATGGGAATCACCATCCAGATCCTTGGGCAGAAATGTTTGAAATAGCACGAAAAGAACACTGGGAATCAAGTCGAGGGTTAATACCGTTTTGGAGTTTTCCAATCGAAGACGGTGCCTGCATAGAAAGACATGTACCCACATTACCTTTAAGTCGAGATATTGAAAAATTGCAGGCGCTTAAAAAATCGCTGGTTATTTACAGGATGGTCTTTGGCCAAACAAGGCAGGAAGATATGATTGAATACCTTTTATCCAAGATAGCGGATGCAGATGTTAGTGACATTTCAAAACTATTACAGATCCACTTAGGGCCGCCAATATATATTCCATAATTGTCGAGGTGCACTATATGTGTCTGATTGTCCGAAAACAGAAAATCAGATCAAAATAGATCATACAAAACGGACAATTGGACCATGAACTGGGCACACGGCCCAAGTTGCGGCCTGAGTTACGGCCCAAGTCGCGGCCTGAGTCAAAGATAGAATCACCGCTTGCTATTAAAGTTTTTTAAAAACTATGATTTTTTTTAACTGAAATATTCACAAAATATCACGCTGCATAAAATAAAAAACTGGGATAAAACTGGGAAAATTGTCACCTTAAACAAAAAAGACTTTCAAACAAAACCGCTGAAAGCCTTTGTTATCAATGGCTGGGTGATAAGGATTCGAACCTTAATTGACGGAGTCAGAGTCAAACGCCATGAAAATTGTAAAAGTAATGAAAAGTAACAAAAAGTATTTAAAATTAAATAAATTCAAGTAATTATGAGATAACCTCTTTTTGCTGATTTCACTATACTTACTCTTTGTTACCTATACTTTGATTCATTTATGGCAAAATTATGGCAAAACTTTTTGATGTTTACAAACGTGGCTGTGCCCTTTTTCTGAATCTGTTTCCACTATTTCTGCCACAGTCGTGTGGGTTTTTATTGGCATTATTTTTGGTATTCCGATTGTTTTGCCCTGTTTTATTCCGGACACAGCATCTTCAACTGTCTCTTGATGGAAACTTTTTTATTCCCCAGGGCCTGGTTCAAGCAGGCAATGGTATCAACCATGGATTTAATGATCTCATAATTCCCGTCTAATAGATGCCCGGTTTCTATCCTTATTATAAGGGCATCAATTTTATCAGATCAGACTTTTTCATTCTGCTGTCATATATGAATGAAAATTTTTTGTTAAATAATTCCCCTGAAAATTTCAATTGATCATTCTTATCCCTTTGATTAATTCTGGGAAAACATACTAAATAACTGAAATTATAGAAGTTGTAAACATAAGAGAATTGCCACTTTATTGCTGGCCATTCTCTTTTTGTTTTTAATGATTGTCAAATACAGCCTTAATACAAAACCAGAAATGTCCTTTTTCCCATTTCCCATAACAAAGTCATGAAGAAATAAAAAATCTTCAAAACATCAATTCGGAAAGAACTATTCCAGCAAAATATATTGTTGGTTTAGGACTGCCCCAAATTTAGGAGAAATGACGTTATGGTTAAAAAACAGGTTAAGAAAATGGATGAAGATTTTGGAAAGCCATTGGCTTATTCACAAATAGCGACTTTGGCTATTCAAGCCTATTCCAGGGAAAAAATGAAATCCCCTGATCAATTGGCCAGAAGAAAAATAGCTATTTTACTGCTTTCCCCAATTGAGATTATCAATGAATACCTGACCTGTTCTGAATTTTTTGAAAATTCTACCCTGGAATATATAGAAAAGGCTAAATTAAACAAAAAGCAATACCAGATTATATTAAAGGTCGTTAATCGTGCCAGCTTAAGGTTTCGCCAGGCTGGTCTGGCAGACAAGAAAATTAAATCATGGGTCACAAAGTTGGTTAAAGGGATGCTGAACGAACACAAAAAGCACGGCAGTATCAACCGGAAAGTCTGGAACTTGGAATGGGAGGACAAATTATGCATGGTTTAATGAATTGTTACGCAAGTGCAAATGAAAGGGATTTCCCGGGGTATAATTATGGTGGATGCCTGATAACCCCTATCGACTATGCGGTATCTCCGGCAATGATAAAAGCTACTAAGAAATGGATAGGTGTCGCCAATCCTAAGCTGATGATTTTGGATAATGGCGGCTATGCCCTCCTTTTCAGGGAGTTGGAAGGCAAAGAAATACTTTTGGATGACTCAAAACCCATAATATATAAGGGTATTCCTAATCCAACGGTAGTTAATATTGTCCAGGCAGCTTTAAAAATCAACCCTGATATTTTAATTGTCTCTGATTGGCCAGTACGAACGCTTAAAGGAAAAGCTGAACAGAACAAAGAATTCGAAAAAAAGCTCCCCTACAATATTGATGCGGCCAATAAAACCATAAAACTTTTAAGTGGGTACACCCATAATATGAAGCTTTATGTGGCCGTTCAAGGTTATTCTCTATGCCATCTGAGACGATTTTTTGGGGCCATTTGTCTTAAAAAGTTTGATGGTGTTTCCATGCCAATCAGGGGGCAGTCCATTGAGCAGACAGCCTTATTTCTATTAAAGTTTTGGCAAATGGGATTCAGGAATGTCCATTTGCTTGGAGTGGCGGCGCTATTCCCAATGGCTCTGGCCGCATACTTTGCCCGGCATTTTTTTATCCTTGTGACTCTTGATGGGCGAAGCTGGAAGATCAAGGCGATGCACAGCGAGTATGCAAACCCACGAAATCTTCAAAATGTGCCTGTCGGGGAAGATGTAGAAATTGATCCTGCTGTTTATATGGATTGCCAATGCCCGGCCTGCAAGGGGCGTTCTTTTTTATTTTATCAGAATCTCCCATATTATTTCAGACGGGTCCAGTTAAGCACACATAATTTCTGGGCGATTGAAAACTTGGGACAACAACTTTTCAAACATGCCACTTCAATTGATTCGTTGATCCATTTTTTAAGAGAAAGAACCAATCGGGTGAGGGAGATCGAGCAGTTGAAGAACGCTCTCACTATAGTTGAATCATTGAAGAATACTGATCTTAATCGGCTTGAGGAACTTTTTAAATAAAAATTGGTGCGCTGCCTTCCAACCTATGCCCACACATTGAACATACTTTAAAATCAATGTGTTTATGGCCCAGGGAGGCAGCACCCATAACAATAAGGAAAAACAGATGAACTACTACGATAAACTCAAACTTAAAAACGACATAATGCAGGTCGCATACGGCCTTGGCTATAGCGGCACCTCATCTGGCAGTTGCCTTCAGGGAGATTGTCCGAAGCATGGAAGTAAAGACGGCAAATGTCTTGTCATCTGGCCTGGAATACAGGGTTGGAAATGCTTTCATTGTCATGCCAAAGGGGACGTGATCAACCTCGTGGAGCATTACAAAAGCTGTGACCATATGACTGCCAGGAACTATCTTGCTGACAGGGCAAAGATGCCACACCTGGGGCAAAGCGAGATGTCGCCCGAAGAATTAAAACAATTAAAAGATGATCAGGCTGAAAAAGATTTGGTTTTTAATATGCTCACCATGTCTGCTGAATGGTATCACGCACAATTGGATAACTTTCCTGATATCCAAGACCATTTGACGACCCATTACAAGTTTTCTGAAGCCATCATCAAGGATTTGCAGATTGGATTCGCACCACCGGGCTCAAGTCATCCGGATAATACATCTGATCTTGCCAATCATTTATTAAGGACACCGGAGTTCAAAGGGAAATTACCGCTTACAGGTCTTTTTAATTTTAAAGATCCAGGAGGCCCTTACTACGATTATTTCAAGGGACGGATCATTTTTCCCTTTTGGAAGGATGGCAAGGTAGTTGACCTGATAGGCCGTGCAACGAAGATTACACCAGTTGATAAATACGAATGTTATAACATGGAGGGTAATATAAAATGGAAGAGCAGCTAAAAATACCAGATTACATAAAATACAGACGGATTCGTAAACACATACCGGATGATCCTAAGCGCAAGCATATATCCAGGTTCATTGGCAACTGCATGATGGGTGAAAATTCTGTAATCGGAGCAAAAGTGGTCATCATTACTGAAGGTGCCCCTGACTGGATTAGTGCCATAGATCATGGATTCAATGCAGTGTCGCCGGTTACAACGAACTTTAAAGAGGAACATTTTCCCATACTTGAACAGCTGACAACAGCGGCTGAATCGATATACATTATTAACGACAACGAAGATAATCAGGCCGGGTTGCAGGGTGCGATAAGGACAGCCAAGCATTTGAGCAAAACCGGTAAACATGTTTATATTGTCATATTACCAAGGCCTGATGACAGAGACAAGATTGACCTTAATGAATATTTTTTGAATAACGATGCCGATGACCTGAAAAAACTGATGGCTAAAACAGAACCCTTTTTAGAATGGCTGATAAAGAAGTTGCCGAAAAATCTACCAAAGGCGTTGCCTGTGTTACGATCAGATATAGTTCCCATTATCGCTGCCATTGAGGATAAAACGCTTCAATACTACTACATTGGTCTGATTGTAATCCATATACCGGCCTTGAAAGAAAAGGCTATTAAAGAAGAAATTCAAGGTTATAAGAAACGGCTGAAAGAAAAGGAAAGCCAAAAGCCTGAAGAACCGGTTGACCCCGAAATCTTAACCGAAGTTGAAAAGTTGCAGAAAGACAAGCAGCTTGTCAAAAAGCGTATTGATCTAATGTATCGGGCCGGGGTTGTCGGTGAAAGAAATGTTGTTGCCACTTATTTTGCCGCATTAGATTCCCGACTATTAGAGGAACCTATGGCAGTAAAAAACAGTGGTCATTTTGGTGCTGGCAAATCCCTTACCCTTGATAAGGCAAGATCTATATATCCGGAAGAAGCTTACATTTTTATTACCAGCGGGAGTCCAAAATCTCTTTATCATCTTGAAGAGGGCATGAAACATAAGGCCCTTATCGTTGCTGAAGCTTTCCAATTTCAGTCAGGGAATAAAAAGGATTCTGAAATTGCATATGCCGTTAGGACGTTGATCAGCGAAAAGTGTATCCGTTATTTTGTCACAGAAAAAGATGATGATGGTAAGCTTAAAACTGTTGAAAAAGTTTTAGACGGGCCGACAGCTTTTATAACCACTACCATCGTTGACACTGTAGAAAAACAAATGGAAGATCGCCTTCATACGGTTCATCCGGATGAATCTCCTGAGCAGACAAATAGAGTTATTAAAATGATTGCTAAAAGGAAATCTAGAAGCGGATATTCTCTGGGAAAAGAGACCGTTTTAACCTGGAAAACCCTTCATAGATCGTTGCAGCCTATAAATGTGATTATACCATTTGCAGAGGAGATAGCAGATTTTTTAATTAAAAGCGGTAAAAATCCCATCGCTGCAAGGAGAGCTATTTCAAAAGTTTTTTCTGTTGTTGAATCCATCACCTGCGTATACCAATTTCAAAGGGAAAAAGATGATAAGGGCCGGGTAATAGCAATAATGGCCGATTACCATATGGGTATCCAAATGTTCGAAGAATCCTTTAAAGAAAACCTTGGCCAGCAGAGCAAGAAGTTTGAGGATAGGCTCGTATATGTCGAAGAGAACGGTATCGTTAACTATAATGATATGGTTAATGCTTGGGGGGTTTCTAAGACAGCTGTTTCAAAGTGGGCAATATCTCAACTTAAGGAAGGTACCATAGAATGGTGTGATGATACCGGTGAAATAATTGATGATGAGCGAGAACTTAAAAGACTTCAGCATTCAAATAAAGCGTTTATCATTGCTAATGACTCATATAAGCCTACTTTGGTTACTGGTTTGCCCACGGCTTATGAGCTCACTAAGGACCCCTCATGGGACAAGGACGGCACCCTGTATAAGCTGTATGACCTGCAGCTAAAAGGTTATGTAAACGGCCAGGAACCGGCTGTAAAGAAGGCTGAATCAGAACCGGACATGAAAG
>JAQICW010000678.1 GCA_027858355.1 Desulfobacula sp. | reverse complement strand
CGCTGGCAGTATTAGAAAAAAAGCATACATTAACAGAACAATTGAGTATGCAGTCGCTATTGTACAAAATTCTTAGATAAAACCTCTTTTTATAAAAAAAATCGCCAATAACTCACTGTTACCTAACCTATCCTTTTACTGCGCAGTTCGTCGCAAATCAGCTGCCCGATGGCGCAGAGTGGAGCGGAGCGAAACGCCGCGGCATTGGGTCAGCTGAATTTGCCTGGTTAGGCGTACAATGCACATAACTCTGTTCTTTTTTCATCGGTTAATTGGACAATAGAGTAATCTGATTTCTTGGCAGCATCTTTAATACTACCGCCAAGGCTATAAGCGTTTTCCTCATTAATTAGATATCTATCATGAAGGGCCTCACGAAGCTCCTTAGTATAATTTGGATATTCAGACTCAAATAGAACCTCCACTGACTCGAATTCCTTTAATCTTGCGCCCTTTAATTTATCTTTATCTGTGACGATTTTTATTTTTATTTCTTTTGGAAGTCGATACAAATATCTATAAAAGACACTCTGATCAATATAGGGGTCTACCAGTATTAACTCTGATGTTGCTCCGTCAATTAAAGAGGAAATAAAGCAATATGCAGCGAATGCATTACCAGCTTTTACATTTGCATCAACTGAGGGAGTAACTATTTGTGCGGCTGCAATCATAACCTCACTTATACCCTCAATGTGTGAATCTAGTTTCGTTTTAAAATTGACTTTTTCTAACGCTTTGCTAGGTAGTGTTTGATATCCTAGTAACGATGCTATTCTCGTAGATGGCCTTCTTATTTCATCGTAATAGGTTCTATAATGATACTTAGTGCAAAATTGTTCGACACAGCTGGCCTTTGACATAAACTCACTAACAATGAGTTGTAATTTTCTAACACCAGCAAGGTCGACAACATCATCTTCGGAAGTCGAAATCGAATCGCTAAATGACTTTAGAGGCACAAGAAACGCACCAATCATAGCTACAATTTCTTTCTGAGCTACTTGAAACGCCTTTATTTCTTCAAAATTCATGATTCTCCATTTCCAGTACGCCTAACGTCCATTATCACTTGCCCGCCGTGGCTCGAAGTGCTGAAAATCGATTAACCAACAATGGTGGTTTGAAAACCAGAAGGCGACGCTGTTCGCGGGTCAAGTGAATAAAATTGTTGTGCAGTTATTAATCGATCTTACGGCGCTGCTATTTTGTTCGGTCCAGAAATATTTAGACGTCTTCGTAGAACGTCTCTACCTTGTAGGTTCCTTCTTGGTATGTCGTCCGATAACCTCTCTGACACCGTATAGCTAATTTCATAATATGCTGCGTCTGCGTTACTGCTAACTACAGCAAACACAAGTCGATATCGTGCACCTATGGACAATTTGTTTTTACGTGACATTTCCATCAAATTCTTTGTAGCTTGCCAATCATCACTTAAGTCGGGAGGGACAATCGCCAAAAAAGAACGAATATCATCCTCCGCATCTACTACGTTTTTCAAATATGCAATATCAAATGGCTGCTTATATCTTGGTGGGATTGTAACAGAAAACTTGTTTAGGTTTGATACTTTGAACCACCAACTAGGCCTGTGATCTTCCCTGATGTCACTGCCGTCTTTGTAACTGTTGATAAACCTCAATTCAACATCACGAGCAGAAGCCCTGCTATTGTTTAATACATTGACTCTTAACCACAATTCTTCTGCATGCGGGTCAGGATGCCCAGATTCGTCTATTTGCTTCTCATAATTATCAAGAAGCACAAAGATATTGTCGTTTCGATCCTCCGGATCGTAAACGATCTTCAATTTCGGTTTTTTCCTCCATTCAGTCCAAGCCTGTAGCCAAATTGCTATAAACACAACTGAAAGGGTTGCTATGCCGCTAAACCAAATACCGAAAACGTTCCATGTCTCTTTATCAGCAAGTTTAAGCAACCATGCTCCTAAATCACCTATCATCGAGCTTATGTTGAACATTGCACCCTCGCTTTATACCAGTTCAGAAAGAATATCTCTTAAAGAGATATCTGCTGCGCCGATATAAGTGTCCGCAGCTCCATAATAGATCCGAAATGTATCCTCATTAGATAACCATTCAGTACCGCATGAAAAGACAGTATCAGCTCTTCGCCCTCTACGTTCCCATTCAAGAAGAGGGCTTAATATCGGATCATGAGTGCGTCCAATTATTTTTGACGGATTATTATGGTCTAAGAGTGCGGCACCCAAACGATATGTGTTGTCAGGATCAACTCCGTAGTAAAATAAAATCCACCCGCTATCAATCGAAATTGGAGAACCACAAGGCCCCACACGAACACTATCCCACATTTCATGTCTCGGGAGCAAAACCGGAGTAGGTGCCCCCCAATGAACCATGTCAGGTGACTCCAACATCCATACTCCACTGGCACGCAGATATGACCTAGTGAGTGGTCTCGTTAACAAGCAGTAGGCACCTTTTATTTTGCTCGGGAAAATAGCTGAGTGTTTGTGGTCTGGACCCAAAATCATTTTATTCGAAACAATGGAGTTGTTGTTTATCTCAGCTAACCAAGATGTAGCTCCATATGGGCCTATTGCAGTATATGTCAGCATTGGCTTCCCCTCTACTACAGATGCTCTTGCATCTTCGCATCCATACTTACTAAAAATACTTGATGGCGATACTAAAGGTTTTGCATTTGACAAAACCCCCGTGCTTGTAAGCTCAAACATTCGGAGATGCGAAACATAGGACAATAGGAGTTCTTGCTTCAACGTCTCAAAACAATATTGCCGCACAGTATCTGGAAGAAACGGGTCACCGTCTTGCAGAGCACAGCCCTTTATGTTGGTTTCAATAATTTCCATTTTTCCCGCATACTCAACGTCAGCATACGCGACGAGAAGGGATTCCTGAATTCTACGCCTGTTGTTGCCCGGGTAGGTCCCTACAGAAGGCCTCTCATCTATTCGTACTATTAGGTATTTGCCGCTCTGAGTTTCGAAGAAGGTCGGATTCAAGACACCAACAACATCTAAATTGGGATCGCTAGGCATAACATCGGAAGGTTTGAGCATAGGAACATCTGAGATGCGTCTCGCCAGATCACGTCCTTGGCCAGACAAAGTGCTCCTGCTTTTCTTTGTACTCAAATGATCACCTCAAAATTTTTCACTCTTGTAGTTCAATTGGTTTATTTGCATGGCACAACCTTGCTCTTCTGCGGTCGCGTTTTTTTGCGACCCGTAGCAAGAGCGTTGTTGGAAACTCAGATTAAAATCTTAGAGTGCTGTTTTTGGGGTCGAAAACGTTAACCTAAGACAAACTTCGGGATGTTTTATCCGGATTTATTTTATATATTCAGCCTGTTGACTTGGGCGACACGATTATAAATCCCTTCAGGGCTCTTTCACTCCCGACTCTATGCCGGTTTATTCTGGCGCTTTCGATTCGACCCAATTCTTTACATCTTCAAACTTCATCAAAATACTCTTTAATCTTAATAGTACAATATGTGTTTTTAAATCCTGTAAATCCATCATCGTAGTCAAATATTTGGCTATCACCATCCCTGTCCATGTAAACATCGGTTGCATGATCATATTCGCTGTGCAAATCGAATCCGTACTCTGCAAGAATTTTATGGCGAAGCACCGCCTGTTTCTCGCTTTTATCAATCCAATTGTTTGGATGACGCGGTGAAAGTTTAAATAGCTTTAAATAATTTTGCCATTCTTTACTTCCATACTTCATAGAAAGAATTTCACTGGGTATATCTTCAAATATATAGAGAGGAAATTCACATATCAGTTTGGGTTCAATTTCTGAAAACATCTCCGATGGAGAAAACCAGAAACGCAATAATCCATGCTTTATTTCAATCTCTAAGTTGGGTTCTTTAACATCTTCAGCATAATTGTAATCTAAAATTTTACCTCCTAACCGTAATTCTTTTATAAAAGTCTTATATTTATCCGACCAAAACAGATTGTTGATTACAAGAAATCTAAATGTATCCCTCCATAGAGCATGTTCTCCAATTTTTGCATCTGGTTCCTTACCGATTTCAGCAGATGGATTGTTTAACATATCTGTCCTATCGAGCATTGGTAATGCTTTCTCATAGTATCCAATAACAAATTCATGGTTCATCAACTCGCGGTAATTAGGTTCGATTAAAATTTCTGCTTTATACGAACAAGGTAGATACTTATGGTTTATAGCATTGGTTTTCAGAGTATGTTTGATTTCCAAAATATAAACAACAATAAATCCAATGATGGCACTTGCTACTGGGTCTAATTCTGCACGGTATAACAATATTAAAAAACAAATCAGACCAATGATGAAATTAAAAAGTTGCTGTAGCATGATTTTTTCTTCCTCCATTGCCAAACTTTATTTGTTATTTCAAAAAATATTTAGTCATCAATTGTCGTGCGTGCATGGAGTCGCCCATTAAAGGGCCACTCATGCAGGAGCGAAGCGATTGCATGAACGTGCGCCTCAGGGGACGGAAGGAGCGCAGCCCCTGGAGTTCCCTTGCAGGCGATTGTTAGAAAATTGATCAAATTACACATATTATAACGACCCCAACTTTTTTTCCGCCTCAAGCATTGGTGATAACCACTCTATTAATTCTTTAAAACTGTCATCTCTGGGAATAGGATTATACTCTACAAATTGACCATAAACTGTTTGCTGTAATAAAGCCTCACATGTTCTTCTTGGGTATCGTGCTAATCTTGAGTCATAGAAATCATTTATACAATCAAAGTATTGGCGAATTATAAAATCATCCCAATTTTCCCATAACTCCTCTTTTGTTTTTATATCAATAACTTCTATTCTTTCAATGAATCTTTTGTCTTTATCCCAAGCATTACTAAGCAAATCAACGGCGTCTTTATCTGTTTTTGGTGCACCATATCCAAATATTGTGATTGTCATGGCCTGTGAAATCGCTTTTTTTAAAACTTCCCATTCTGTTTTTATAAAGTAATCGTCTGTATAATTTTTGGTCTCAATTGGATAAAGGAGTTTAGTTGGTATCAAATCATTCTTACATTCTGGACAAATCATCCCATGTTCCCCATAACATGGATGCTTTTGGCAATGTGCAACTCGCACATTGCCATGCAGATGAACTATTTCCGGAACAGGAAATTTTTCTTTATTTCTTTTCCACGCATCGAAAAGGAAAGGATCCCAGTTAAACGTTGCAATATAATCCTTTGGCCGTAATGACATTAATAAATGATCATATATAGTTGGGGTATCAGGTAGTTTTAGGTCTGCAAAATATGTATAAATTTTTTCTTCTATTTCATTTAAAACAGGTGAATCTGAATTTTCATTAAATAAAGAACTATAAATCTCTTCGAAGTTTTTATTATGACTATCGAATTCAGCGGATATCAAAGGCTCAAGTTCAAGCATCTCTATCAAATTATCCATAGTAGGCAGCTTCTTACTACTTGCATCACCCACTGGGAAGGCAGCTACACTGGCACCAGCTCCAAGAATAACTACATGACGTTTAGATTTTTGTGGGCGATCCATTAATTTTGTTTTTGAAACTTTCATATCTTTCTAACCCTGCTCTTCAGCGGTCGCGGCTTTTTGCGATCCGTTGCAAGAGAATTGTTGGAAATCCATATTAAATTCTTAAAATGCTGTTTTGGGGGTCAAAAACTATAACCTAAGCTAATTTTCGGGGTGTTTTTCAGCAGATTGACTTGGTCCGACAAGAATATCCGTGCCTCAAGAAGACAGTCAATTAAGAATTTCAAATGCTGATCAACACATAGTCAGCACACCTGGTAATCATTTCCTATTGTCAGATGAGCTAGGTAGAATTAAAATGGACTTTAAAAAATAGAGTGCTAACTCATCGTTTATACCTTCAGGTTTAGAATTGTTCATGTATTGTAATCTTCTAAATTTAAAATAGTTTGTTTGTTTGCTTAGACCTATAAATTTGGCTATTTCAGTACTGGGAATATCAAGTTCATGGCAAAAATTTTCCCAAATCCTAATTTTCTTTTCTAATTTAGAAAAATATGTATATGGTAAAAAGAAAAATGCAAAGTACAGAAATAAGGATAAGCTATTGAGTATTGGAATGTTCCGGTAAGATTGATTAATATGAGCATCAAACTTTTTTATCTCATCGTAATGCTCCTTATCATTGGAATTATCAGGATCATATGTTTTTAGTATTTTTTTAATCTTACTAGCACGAAAAAGTATAATTCGTGATTTTAAACTTATATAGTGACAGCCCCAAAATTTTATAAAATAATACATGACAGTAGATGATGATAAGACTTTAAGCAAATATTTCATAAGAGATTGATTGTTGCTAATGTCTAAATCAGATTTCAATTTTGATGCTGTTTTTAATAATTCAGTAAAAAATGAAAAAGATTCAGGATACCACAATAACCTTTCGATAGTCAGCTCATGAGAGTTGCAAATAGCTTTAGCACCCTCATTCTGTAGATCAGTTACTGAATCAGTTATCACCTTTGCAGAAAGAAATTCCATAAAAGATTTATGCGCAAACTTGAAAGTACCATTTTTGATAGGATCATTCACGATCAGCCCATATGTCCTGATGTCAGTTTGTAAATTTTCTAACTTTATTTCATCTTCCCCTATCCTCTTTCTTAATGGTTCCAAACCAGTTCCATCCATGGCACTTACATTTGAAGATATTGAAGCGGGAATTATTTTTAAAAGTGCGAATACGCATGAACGCAGTTCATTGTGAGATATTTGATTTGGGAGGTCATTAGAAAGCATGTAAGAGGCAATACCTTGCATAAAAAATGATCTCTCATTTATATTAAGGGTCATAAACGGATTACTTTCACGATTTTTCTTTTCTTGTCGCTCGTAACTATGTTTTACAAACAAATCTATAATTGATGCCGAATTTAGATTATCTTTTAGGACTTCCATGCTAGGGCGCTCCCAAAGTACACCAACTATATATAAAAGACAGGCTCTTGAGGCAAGATCATAAAATTTAGAATTCTGTTTAGCGAAATGACATATTTCATTTTGGGTAGATTCCTTAAAAGGCCGAAGTGCACCCTTCATTTGTGCTAATGAAAATGGTTTCAAATATACAGCATCACAGTATGGCATTTCAATTGAAGATTCCCTCATTCCAAGTGCTTCTTTCATTTCAGAATCATCTAGGAAAAAATTAGGTCTTCCAGTAATTAGAATTTTATTTTTAGAATAAGCTAATTGCCAAATTGATCTAAAATGAGCAACACGAGTCTCCCCTTCGCTTATAAATGCCATTTCATCGAAACCATCAAAAATAAGCAATATTCTTCCATCTATTATTAGTTTTTTTAATGCCGCAGGATTAATGCGGTAATTTACCGCCCATGCAGCTAATAATTCATCAGGAGACATTGTAGAAGGTGCTTTACCTCTAAGCTCGATAAGTATTGGAATTCTACAACTACTCAAAGAAGATTCTTTTGAGATTAAATGATGTGTGAACATCAATGCACATGTACTTTTTCCTTGACCATACTCACCCAACAAGGTTATTTGCCTATAGTTTTTTTCTTCAATCCATTTATCCAAATATGACTCTACACCTATTTCAATATCTACATCTTCTACAGATATTGATGACTCAACATATACATCTTTTAATTTCAAATCTGATTCAGGGAGATCCATTTTTTCTGCACGAGATTTGATATCAAAAAAATAATCTTGAAAATTGATAAGATTGTCTAAAATACTTTTTTCTGATTCACATTTAAAATTAAACATTGAATCTCTACATTCAAAACTATCTCTGTTTTCTTTGAACCCCCAATGAAGATCAATACAATCATTTGAAATTGTTTTTTGTTTGATAAGCTTTTTAACATACGCAAGAAATCGTGTTAGTTGAGCATCGGTAGGCTTTTCAAGGCTGCATCCAATGATTACAGTATTGTTATTCTTTACATTCTCGCCAACCCAACAGTTTTCTTGATCATGCCAATTTTCTTTTGGTACGATCAAACTCGGGCTTTTTAATAAAAATAGTTCCCTTAAATTTTCGTTCCAAGCTAATGTATCTTGTGGTGGAACTAATTCTTCTATCCTTATTTTTTGAACCTTTGAAGAATAAATTGGAGGTTCCGGTCCTCTCTTGAGAATCCTTATTATTTCTCTGAAGCCCTCAGTTACGACAGTATCTTTTTCCAGTCGTACTTTTCGTTTGTGTTGTTCAACGGTCATAGGGCCATCCCAGCTTGTGAACATTTTTTGAACCGTGTTATAGAATAGGAAGGCTATAAAACAAACGATTACTAATTCAAATGAATTAGGCCCTACAGGGTTATACTGAACTCCTCTAATATGAGAAAAAATGATTAACAAACTTTGAAGCGGCGTCTCTTTTGCAAGAAGGCTTAATACTAATAAGCTAGAAAAGGATGTTAGCGCACTAAGTGCCATAAAAGCAAATTTGGCTTTTGTATACTTTTTGAAAAAAAGTCTAAAAGCGAAGATACTAAAAATAATGGTAAGTATAAAAATAAGTATAATTAATACAGTTATTGCCATCGCTACCCCCCCCCAATTATTTGGAATATAAATTATATTTTATACAATTTATGATGCACGAACAGTACATTGTCATAAACTTAACGGCAACGTTTATAATTCATGTAATACTCGCGCTTGTTCACCTTGTGGTTTCCTTCGAATTTCCGTCCAGGCCGAATGGGTTCAGTCGCAAATATGAAAACCGCAAAAATTTGCTGAATTAGTTGTGCTATTTTGTCAACCGGTCTTTTGAAAAGTAAGAATAGCGTATCCTTAGATTTTGAATTTTCCAGCGCTTTCCAGCGGGTCGGGCAGCCGGAACTATATATAATATAAAATAATACGTGGAAAATAAGGCCTTTGTTTTATCTTAGGTTAACCATTTGGAGGGTAAAATAACCAGTCTAAGAAATTATGCGAATTGCGCTAATTCTTAGAACAGTGATTTTACCCCTGAAAGTGTGTGGTTAAGCACTAAAAAGAGCTATTATTTTGATTCATCACCAATGATTTATATTGGTTGCGATGGCCCGATCCAATCTCCACTACAGAGTCAGCATTAGTTCAATGTTTAACTCACTGACTTGTTCATGTGCGGTGGTTTGTTCAACGGCTCGGGGAAGTAGGGTGGGAAATTCACCCTTGACTACTGCTGAAGCTTTGCTTCGCTTTGTCCGTCATAACCATTGAAATCTGCGGTTTACCCGCCAGCATTTCACTTGTTGGGATCTATAATGCTAAAATCAAAGTTATTTATTTGATTGTCCCGCTATAAATTGCATTATGCAATGTCGAACTAAACGTTGAAACCATGAACTATAAGGCAGTTTCATCTTAGCAGAAAACTGTCTATTGCCCATAATCATTCCCACTGTCGGATCTGTATCCCATTTTTGTCCTCCTCTAATAGGACGGCTAAGATATAAAACTTCACCACGGTGCAAGTATCCAGATCTACCATCATATATTGCGTTTAATGCGGTTGGTAATTCCGACTTTTTTATTCTCATATGTGAAGCTTTGAAATTACCACCTTTAAAAAAACCTTTTGAATATAGCTCGACAAATGCTTTGAATTTAGCTTTTGTTTTTCGGACATTAAAAATACTTTCGAGTTCACTTCTATCCTTTTCTGAAAAAATATTCGTTTTCAAAATATCATTCAAATCAATACCTTTAAACAAATCATCTTTTTCAGTCAACTTAACCCATTTGGAAAAAGATTCTATTGCAGATACAAGCCTTATAAAAACCATTTCTTCATCTATACCAAATTCTTTAAGCGCCCTTGAATAATTATAAGAACCCAAAATTATATCCTGATGGTAAGACGTATCTATTTGCTGAAGTTTATTTAAAAAGTCTCCAAGATCAATTGAAAAATTCCTTTTCCCATCAGGGAATGTGTCTGGATCAAAATGGGGTTTGCAAAATCCCAGTTGAGGGGAATACTCGGACTTTAGCTTTATGCTTGTTGAACTTAGCTCACCAGAATATGCGGACAACAAAAAAAATCGGCATTGAAAGAATAAAGAAAAGAGTGCGATTAGTTCTCCAGGAATGCCCCCCTTGAAGAGATAACCCTTTTTGTTTGCATCCTGGACTCGAAACGTTTCGTCATTATAAGGGTATTTAATTTTAAGCAGATATTTATAATACCCTTTTGGGTCTTTATTAAAAGTCATTACTCCACATAATATAGACCCATTTTCAAAATCTAAAACTCCAGGTATATATGATTCGCTCGCCAACTCGTATTCGGCAGAGTATGTAGATGTGGATTTAATATTTAGTTTTTCGGCATTTCTTATCCACTCCATTCTATTATCTAATTTTTGCTTCATATTATTATAGCCTAACTTGGCAATTCAAAGGTGCGAAGCAAATCGGAGCGATGCATTCAGGTGAAATTGTTATTTCTGACGACCTATGTAATTTCATTTAAAATTCTCAAGCAATTCTATTTTATTAAGTAATTTTGTTGCAAACTTATTATTCAGGTTCTTTATGTTAAAAAGAAATGCCTCGCATGAATATTTTCTGAGCTCTATATGTATTCCCCAAACATTTCCTGAATTCGGACGATTATCCATAACCTGCTCTGACAATAGAGATGAAATTGATTTTAAATCTTCTAATATGAATAAATCTGGTACAATTCTCACAAGCAGCAATGAATCTTTGTTTATACGATTTAAGTTTGCCTCTCGAATATCAAACCAATATTTACCATTTGTACTTTCTGAAACTGCCGGAGACAAAATGAAGGTATTGTCTTTTTGAAAGACAGTAGTGTTGCCTATTTTTTGGAAGCCAAGACCTTTGAGTACATCAAGGTTATGATCTCTTGTATTTATTTTGCTATTCATATTATTTCCTTATACCCATCTAAAAAAAGAACACCCCAAATAACCGGTGCAAATGTAGCGTAGCGGAATTTGTATCCGTGTTCATTTGAATTGTTGATATATTTTTAAAGTCAAACATAGACTTGATCTTTTTTTAAACCACTCATACTTTTCTACTGTGAATCATCTCCTGTTAATTCAGATAATAAGTCTGACAATAAATCAATTCTGGTAAAAGAGATCTCAATTTCCTCAGGAGGAAACATTGTCCACACATAATCGAATCTTGATACAAACAATGATATAACCTTTGGTGTTTCACTAAGTGGCCAATTCAATGAATCCAATACCCTCTCATAATTCATTTTCATGTAGTCATGCCGGTTTTTGACTTGTTCTACATAACCTTTCCCCTTGCC